>NZ_CP084910.1:300000-470000 GCF_020535245.1 Asticcacaulis sp. AND118
TTGATCGGCGGTACGACCATCGCTCCCGACTCCAATTTCTTCAACGGATATGAAGGCGCTGAAGATCTGGAGAACTGGCAGGGGATCGACGTTCAAAAGCTTATGGCACTTGTGCCGGGTGCGATGAATTTTAACCTCAACTGCATGAAGACCTGCACTGCCAATGACGGTAAGGTCTATGAGCAGCCCTATACCTCCTTTGATGAAAAAATTACGGCTGCGTACTACATGGCCGAATTTGAGCAGGATTTGCCATTTTTTGGCATGTACTTTGAAGGTAACTTTGGTCTGCGTGTTGTAGAGGTGGAAGCCTCTGCCACTGGCAATATGACCTTGACGTCGAACCGTATCACTTCGGCATTCGATTCGAACAACCCGAATTTGGCTGCGGGGTTTACCTCTACTGTCTTTAACCAGAATGTCGCCATTACGCGCACAACCCGCGATTATCTGCCGAGTTATAACCTCGCGCTGTGGGTTGTGCCTGATCAGGTGGTCTTGCGTTACTACAAATCGAAGACTGTAACCCGTCCTGCTGTTGGCAATCTTCTTCCGGGTGGTAGCTGCACGATCGACGAGCGTCGGGAACTTGGGCTTCCGGATTTCGACGAAGACAATGTTTGCTCTGGTCGCGTGGGTAATCCAGGATTGAAACCTTACACTGCCTGGGATCAAAACCTTAGCGTGGAATGGTACCCGAACAAGGACACGATGTTCTCATTGGCCCGTCACGAGCTTGATGTCCGCATCGGAGGTGTGGTTGGTACGACGGCCACGGGCAAACTGTTCGCGGGGTCAAGCCAGGTCGATCCGCTTACCGGTGAGCCCATCGCTGATCTCGAATTCTCCTATCCAACTTGGGGCAATGGACCGGGCTATAAGCGCACGGGTTGGGAATTTACGTCAAAGACGGCGTTTACCTTCCTCCCTTGGTATCTGAAGTACACGGGCGCTGACTTCAACTATTCGAAGCTGGAGTCGGGCGGTAACAATTACATTGTAAATCCGAATACGGCCGAAGCCATGCCGCCGCAGCGGGAGTCCGATTACTTTGCGAATCTTTCTCTGTGGTATGATGACGGCAAGACCAATGCTCGCGTCTCTTACCAAGCCCGTGGCGCCTTCTTCATCAATATCGAAGGTAACTCCGGCAACGCCCGTAATAACTTCCCGTTCCAAGGGGGAACCAACTCCAGGCCTGTGCCCTATCAACCGGGCAATCCTATCTGGGCAGACGAAACAAAGTATCTGGATGCCAAGGTCACTCACAAAGTGGCGCCTGGAGTCGAAATTTACTTTGAAGGTCGCAACCTGACGAAGCAAGGTTACTTCGAATCGGCGGGCGGTTCCCGGTCGTTTGCGGATGGTACGCCTTACATCAACACCCTTGGTTATGGCGGCCGCACCTTCTCGATGGGCGTCACCTATCGTATGGGGCAGTAACCTTTCAGTTCCTGAGTAGCGTAGCCACTGACCGCCGTCCGGGCTCCGGACGGCGGTTTTTTATTGACGTAAGGATTGGTCTGATCAATTTTGGACAAAATTGATCGATAATGCGCCGGAAATCGTCTTCGTCGGCGTTTAAGTCACTGAATTCACAAAAGGGCTGGGAACCATGTCATCTTTGTCGCGTCGCCACCTTCTGCAATCCGCCGCTGCCCTGTCGGCGCTCACCGCCGTGCCGCTGGCCGCTGAGGCTGCGGCGCCCGTTAAGGCCAAACCGGTGTCGTCCACCGATCTCAAATGGCTGGACGGGATGCCCGCCGCTTTTGAAGGCGCGACCCTGGGCGTGCCGTGGCCGCGTGGCACGGTGAAGCCGGGCAAGGGCAAGTCGCCGGAGTTCAAACTGGGCGATGTCGCCGTGCAGTCGTGGCCGCTGGCCTACTGGCCCGACGGCTCGCTGAAGTGGACCGCTCACGCCGTGCCTGCCGGGACCAAGCCTGCCGACCTGTCGTTGAGCGTCGGCAAGCCCGCCGCCCCCGCCAAGGCCGTCAGCGTCAAGTCGGATGCCGCCGCGGTTACCGTAACCTCCGGCGATCTGGTCTGGGTGGTGCCGACTTCGGGCGAGCACCTGATCGCCACCGCCACCCGTGCGGGTCGTCTGACGCTCAAGGAGATGAAACTGGTCGCCCTGTGGCAAAGCCAGCCCGATCTCGACGCCACCGGCAACGTGTCGCAGCAAAAATTTGCCAGCAAGGTCACCAAGGTCACGGTCGAGCAGACCGGCCCGGTGCGCGCCGTGCTCAAGGTCGACGGGACGCACAGCGGAAACGGTCGCGACTGGCTGCCCTTCTCGGTGCGTCTGTACTTCTACGCCGGTTCGCAGAGTGTGCGCATCGTGCACTCCTTCATCTATGACGGCGACCCGATGAAGGACTTCATCCGTGGCCTCGGCGTCACCGCCAGGACGCCGATGACCGAAGAGACCCATAACCGCCACATCAGTCTGTCGGGCGACGGGGTGGGCGTGTGGGGCGAGGCGGTGCGTCCGCTGACGGGCCTGCGCCGTCCGGTCGGCAAGGGGCTCGGTCTCGCTCAGATCGAAGGCAAGGCCGTGGCCGTTGCCGATATGGCCAAGCCGGTTCAGGACGGGCTGAAGTGGATTCCGGAATGGGGCGACTTCAGCCTGTCGCAACTGACGCCCGATGGCTACACCATCAGGAAGCGCACCCGCGCCGGTCACGCCTGGATCGACTCCAATGCCGGGACGCGTACCAAGGGCCTCGCCTATGTCGGCGGCGCGACGGGCGGCGTGGCTCTGGGCTTCAAGGACTTCTGGCAACGCGCGCCGACCCAACTCGATGTACGCAATGCTCACACGGAGGAGGCGGAAATTACCGCCTGGCTGTGGTCGCCGGACGCCCCGGCCATGGACGTGCGGCCCTATCGTTCGGCCGATGGCATGGACACGCACCCGGAGGAGATCGAAGGCCTCAACATCACCTATGAGGACTACGAAACCGGCTGGGATACGGCCAATGGCGTGGCGCGCACGTCGGAACTGAACCTGTGGGTGCTGGGCGCGACGCCGTCGCATCAGGCCTTCTCCGACATGGCCGAACAGGTCGCCAATCCGGCGCGTCTGGTGCTGAGCCCGGCGCGCATCCACGAAGCCGGCGTCTTCGGCGACTGGGACCTGCCCAATTCGTCGACCCCGGCGCGCAAGATTCTCGAAGACCGCCTGACCTATCAGATCGAATATTATATGAAGGAGGTCGAGCAGCGCCGCTGGTACGGCTTCTGGACCTATGGCGACGTCATGCACACCTACGATCACGAGCGTCATATGTGGCGCTACGACATCGGCGGCTATGCCTGGGACAATTCCGAACTCTCGACCGACCTGTGGATCTGGTACACCTACCTGCGCACCGGGCGCGCCGATGTGTTCAAATTCGCCGAAGCCATGACGCGACAGACCGGTGAGGTCGATGTCTATCACCTCGGCCGCTTCAAGGGCTTCGGCACCCGTCACGGTGTGCAGCCCTGGTCGGATTCGTCGAAGCAGCCTCGCGTGTCGAACGTCGCCTATCGCCGCATTTTCTACTACCTGACCGCTGACGAACGCGTGGGTGATCTGATGCGCGATCTGGTCGATTCCGATATGTCGCTGGAAAATGTCGATATCTCGCGCAAGCTGCCGCCGGCGCCGGGTCGCGAACGTCCTAAGGGCGTCGTCGCCTCGGGCTTTGGCACCTCGTGGGGGGCTTTCCTCGGCGCGTGGCTGACCGAGTGGGAACGTACGCAAGATCCGAAATGGCGCGACCGCATCGTCAACGGCATGACCACCATTGCCGGGCTCAAGCGCCGCTGGTTCGCCGGCGAAGCGCCTTACGACCTCAAGACGGGCAAGTTCCTGGGTACCGGCGACTATATCAGCGTCTCGCACCTCAATGCGGTGTTCGGCGTGGTCGAAATGACTTCGGAACTGTGGGAACTGGTCGACGTGCCCGCCTATCGCAAGGCGTGGCTGGAATATTGCCGCTGGTACAATGCGCCGGGACCGGAAATCACCGCCTATCTGGGGGAAAACCCCAAGGGCCGCAACCTGACCGACGCCCACTCGCGCCTGACGGCCTTTGCCGCCTTCCACGAGAAGGACAAGGCGCTGGCCCTGCGGGCGTGGAGCGAGTTCTTCGGCCGCGAAGGGCGTGAGTCCGACGGCGGGCTGAACCGTCGCACCAGGCGCATCGACGGCGCGACGGTCCTGCGTCCGCTGGACGAAGACCCGACCTTGTCGACCAACGGCACGGCGCAATGGGGTCTGGCGGCGATGCAGAACCTGGCCCTGATCGGCGACAGTCTGGACGAAGCAGCGGCAAAAGCCGGTATTCTTTAATGCGAAAAGCCCGCCGGAAACGGTGGGCTTTTTCTTTGGCCGTGAGGCGCGCAATAAAAAACGCACCGACCGGGGAGGAGGCGGGTGCGTTCTTATGAGTCATCTTGGTGGGGGGACAAAGATGATATGCCGGCCGGACGGGAACTGCCAAAAGCTGGCGGTCAAGTCCGGGGGCTGGGGGGCTGTTCAGGGGGTGGACCTGACGAACCGATCCGGCCGACGCTCATCTTGTATAAACTAATATGGGCGGCTAAACGGCTGAATTGAGGTCATTTTGCGTTGGCTTCATTTCTTTTGGAAGCGTGGTGAGCGTGCCACCGTTTGCACAGGGTGCGGACGGGTTCGTGCGCAATCCCGCTTGCCTTTTTGCGGATGCGGGGGGCTAATAAGAGGGTATCCGCCGAGAGGTTTCGCATGAGCATTCAGGATCAAAGCCCAGGTTTCATTGCGGCCCCCCAGGGTGCTTTAAAGGGGCCGGTCTTCTTCGAGCGGCGTGAACTGGAACTGATCCTCAGACTGTATGGGCGCAAGGTGGCGTCGGGCGACTGGCGCGACTACGGGATCGACAGTTTGGCCGATGGGGTGGTTTTCAATATCTTTCGTCGCACGGGCGAAGCCCCGGTCTATCGCGTCGAGAAACGCCCGGCGCTGGCGCGTAAGCAGGGGGCGTTCGCGGTGTTCAATCAGAACGGCATGGTGCTCAAACGCGGGCGCGAACTGGCGCTGGTGCTGAGCGTGCTCGACAAGACCAAACTGGATGTGATCGGCTAAATAAATACCCCGCCGGATCGCTCCGGCGGGGTCATATGTTCGGTCATAACCGATCCTAGTCGCGGCGCACGCCCATGAAGGCGAGCAGGAACTGGAACAGGTTGACGAAGCTGATGTAGAGGCTCAGCGCGCCGTAGTTGGTGGCCATGGCCATACCGGCCTGATTGCCGCCCAGCTCATAATAGGTGTTCTTCAGGTTCTGCGTCTCGAAAGCGATCAGCGCCGAGAAGATCAGCACGCCCAGACCGCTGACGATGAAATAGAGCATCGTGCTTTGCAGGAACAGGTTGACCAGGCTGGCGAGGATCAGGCCGATAACGGCCATGAACAGGAACTTGCCCCAGCCGGTCATATCGCGCTTGGTGGTGTAGCCGTAGAGGCTCAGCGCACCGAAGGCGGCGGCGGTGACGAAGAAGGTCGAGGCCAGCGAACCGCCCGTATAGACGAGGAAGTTGGCACCGGTGGACAGGCCGATCAGAGCCACGACCAGCCAGTAGAGGATGCTGGTGGAGGCGACGGTCGGCTGACGCATGACGAAGCCCGAGCCCAGCAGGATCACCACGGGGGCGAAGGAGATGACGTAACCCATGAGGGTGTAACCCGCCAGACGACCGTCCGGGGCGACCTGAAACATCAGGTTGGTGATGGCGGGCACATTGGCGGCCGCCCAGGCGAGCGCGCCGGTCAGCAGAAGGCCCAGAGCCATCTTGTTGTAGACGCCCAGCATGAAGCTGCGCAGGCCCGCATCGACCGACATGTCCTGTACGGTCGCGCTGGCCGGATTGTGACTGCGGAAGTCGTTCATTTTGAATCCCTGTGGAAGGGGCCGGAATGGCCCGCTGCCTCATAATATGTGCTTAAAACCCCAATATGACAAGGGTAGGGCGGGGCTGGCTGCCGCAGGAACAATCGATTTAATTCATGCAAAGGATTGCGTTTTCCATTGTTTGAGGTGCTGCGGAATGGGGATAGAATAGGACCATGATCCACTTACCGCTCCGCTCCGTCCTGTTCGTTCCCGCCGCCAATGAAAAGGCGATGGCCAAGGTGGCGACGCTTGAGGCCGACGCCCTGATCCTCGATCTGGAGGACTCGGCCGGCGAGGCGGAAAAAACCGAGGCGCTTCGACGTGTCACGGGTGCGCTCGAAGCCGGGGGTTTCGTCGCGCCGCTGGTTCTGGTGCGCGTCGATCCGGCGCGCAAGGCCGCGGCGCTGGTGGCTTTGACGCGTTATGTCGGGCACGGGCTGAACGGCTATGTCATCCCCAAGGTCGGGGCCGCCGTGCATCTGACCGGATACGAAGCGCCGGTGTGGGCGATGATCGAAACGGCGAAGGGCGTGCTGAATCTGAAAGAGATATGTACTGCGCCGGGCCTGCAGGGGCTGATCGCCGGGCCGAACGATCTGCGGGCCGATCTGCGCGTATCGCCGACGCCGGAACGGACGGAGTTGCAACTGTCGCTGTCGAACATCGTGCTGCACGCCCGCGCCTTCGGGCTGAGCGTTATCGACGGGGTCTACAACACTTTCCGGGACGACGAGGGGCTGCGGCGCGAATGCGAAAACGGCCGCGCGCTGGGCTTCGACGGCAAGACCCTGATCCATCCGGCGCAGATCGCCGTGACCAATGCCGTGTTCGCGCCGACCGAAGGACAGCTCGATTGGGCGCGCGCTGTGGTCGCCGTCTTCGCGCAGCCGGAGAACCTCGACAAGGGCGTGGTGTCGGTCAATGGCGAGATGGTCGAGCGCATGCACCTGGCCACGGCAAGACGGTGGTTAGCTTCCCCTCTCCCCTGAGGGAGAGGGGGCCTTTCTGCCTTACTTCTTCTTCGACGTCTCCGCCCCGAACAGGGCGCGGTGCATGACCTGGTACAGATAGGTCGATTCGACCGTCGAGCGGACCAGATGCGCCTGCGGGCCGCGGGCATAGACCGGTACGTCTTCGCCGCCGTGGGCCGCGCTGGACATGCCGAACAGCGCCGGATTGATGAAGCCCAGCTTTTCGGTTTCTTCGGCGGTGTAGTCGCCTTCGTGGACGTCCTCGCCGCCGGGGCCGGTGGCGTAGCTGAGCAGCGGATAGGCCTTGTCGCCCTTGCCTGACACGCCCTCGACCGAAGCGTCGCGCGGCGCATAGCCCGACAGGCTGAGGCCGTGGCTGTGGTCGGCGGTGATCAGGATCAGCGTGTCCCTGGCGTCGGTCTTGGACAGGGCGACGCTTACGGCCTTGGCCAGTTCGTCGACATCGTGCAGGGCGCGGTGGGCGTCGTTCTTGTGGTGCCATTTGTCGATCGAGGCGGATTCGACCAGCAGGAAGTAGCCCTTATCGTTGCGGGACAGGAGATCAATGGCCTTCGCCGTCATCTCGTCCAGACCCGGTACGTCGACAGGCTTGTCGAGCGGCGAGGGCAGGTCGCCCTTGCTGAACAGGCCCAGCACCGGACCCGAAGTTTTGGTGTCGAGTGCGTCGAGTTGCGCCTTGCCGGTGAGAAAGGCGGCATTCTTTTGCGTCTTCCATTCGGCGGTCAGGTCGCGCCCGTCCTTGCGTTCACCGCCGGCGGCGATCGGCGTGAAGTCCTGAAGGTCGCCACCCATCGCCACGTCGAGGCGCACCGAGGCCGGGGCCTGAACCAGTTGGCGCGCCAGATCGATGCAGCCCGCCGCCACGGCTTCGGGCGTCAGGTCGGCGTCGGAGCGCCAGCCGCGCGTCGAGGTGTGGCCGTAAGCGCCCGCAGGCGTTGCGTCGGTGATGCCGGAGGTGGTGACGACACCGGCGGAACGCCCCGACAGCTTGGCCTGTTCGGCGATGGTCATGACGCGGGCGGCGGCGACGCCGTCGCACTGCCTGCCCTTCACATTGCCGTCGACGCCGATGCCGCCATTGATCGTCTTGACGCCGGTGGTGATGGCCGAAATGCCGTTGGCGGAGTCGGTGACCAGATCGTTGGTCGAATAGGTCTTGGAGAAGGCCGTGTAGGGCAGTTCCTCGAACGACAGCACGTAGCTGGCGCCATCGAGGCCGCGCACCTGCCCGGCAAGGATGCGGCCGGAGGTGACCGAGTTGATGCCCATGCCGTCGCCGATGAACAGGATGACGTTTTTGGCGCGGCCGGTATTGGGGACCAGCGCCGCGGCGGCTTCGATGGCGGCCTGCTGCGTCTGGAAACTGGCGTCCTTGCTCAGATCGCGCGTGGCGGGAAGCGTCTGCGCCCCCGCTGAGAGCGGCAGGCTGAGGACGGCGAAAAGCAGGCTGATGGCGCGGACGGACATGGCGGACCCCGTAACGGACTAAGGATGCCGTGTCTGTAATCCCGCCATGTGACAGTGCGGCGACAGGGGCGGTAATACTCCCACTCGTGGGGGCGTATCGAGGGGAGTCAGTCCGCGATCTTTTCCAGATAGGTCTCCGAGCGCATCTCCTCCAGACGCGACACGGTGCGCTCGAATTCAAACGCGCCGTCACCCGCCGGATACAGCGCCGCGGGCTCGGCAGCGGCCAGCGCCACCACCTTGGTGTTGGCTTCGTAAAGCGCGTCGATCAGGGTGACGAAGCGTTTGGCCTCGTTGCGCTTTTCCGGCCCCAGTTGCGGGATGTGGTCGATGAAGACCGTGGTGAAGCGCTCGGCAATGGCCAGATAGTCCGCTGCGCCGTTGTTCCGGGCGCACAGTTCGGCGAAGCTTGCGCGCAGCAGCGGCCCGCAGGTGCGCGCGAAGGTCAGTTTGCGTTCGTTGACACTGAGCGTGATCGGCACCGTCTTACCCGGACCGACCATGTCGCGCCACAGGGCGTCGTAGGCGGCCTCGGCCGGGGCGTGGTCCGGCGTGAAATAGACGCGCGCGCCTCTGAGGCGATCGAGGCGGAAATCCTTCGGTCCCCTGACTTCGTGCACGGTCATCTTGTCGCGGATCATGTCGATGAAGGGCAGGAACAGGTCGCGGTTCAGCCCGTTTTTATACAGGGCTTCGGGCGCGCGGTTGGAGGTGATGACGATGTTCACCTTTTGCGCGAACAGGGCCTCGAACAACCGCCCCAGTATCATGGCGTCGGCGATGTCGGTCACCTGAAGCTCATCGAAGCAGAGCAGCTTGGACTCTTTGGCGATCAGTCTGGCGACCGGCGCGACCGGATCGTCGCCCCTGGCCGTGCCGAAAACCGACTGACGCTCTTTGACGTCGCCCTGCCGCCAGACCTGCACCAGTTCGTGCACCTTGGCCATGAAGGCGTGAAAGTGGATGCGGCGCTTGGGCTCGAAGGCGATGCGCTCATAGAAGAGGTCCATCAGCATCGACTTGCCGCGTCCCGGCTGACCCCACAGGTAGAGGCCGTAGCAGTGCGGCCCGCCGAACAGGCCCTGCCAGAAGCCGGCGCTGTCGTGCAGGGTGCGCTCCAGCTTGCATAGCACCTCGACGGCTTCGGCCTGACCGGGATCGGCGGCGATCTGGCCGGATTTCACCAGTTGCTTGTAGGCGGATTTGACGGCGCTGGGCATGGACTACGCAGGGAGGCTTTCAGAGATTGCCAATAACTCTTAGCAGAGATGCGTGATCGGGCGATTAAAAAATGCGGCGACCGCGTTACCGAAGGCGCAGCGAAATCTGTTTGGCGACCTGAACGCCGTGGGCGGCGGAGGTGGTGACGCACGGGTGCCAGTAGTCGGTGACCTCGCCGCAGGCCCACAGGTTCGGCGTGCGCGTTTCGCCGAAACGATCGACCTCGACATAGCCGTTGCCGCTCGTGAGGCTGAGGCCCGGCGGGACGTGGGCCTCGAAACCGTACATCACGCCGAAGCCGTCGAACGCTTCACCATTGACGGTCAGGGCGTCGGGATCGGCCTGATAGGGGCCGGTGCGAATGTCGGCCTGCGGGATCATGTCCTGTAATAGGCTCTGCGCGCGGGGCGCAGAGCGGCTGAACACCGTCACATGGGCCGCACCGCGGTGCAGGACGAAGCGCGCCTGATCGAAGGCATTGTCGCCGCCGCCCAGAATGGCGATGCGGCGGCCCTCAACCTCCAGCGCTTCCATCGGGTGACCGGGGCCGATGGCGATGTTCGGCGCGGGCCGGAAAGGACCGGCGGCGGGGCGCGTCCCGGTGGCGAGCACCAGATGCCGCGCCCGGAAAGTCTCTTCCTCCGTCGTCACGCTAAACCCCTCGCCGATCTGCGTCACGCGCGTGTTCAGCCGGTGCGGCACGCCGGCGGCGGCGATATGATCGTGCAGGGCTTCGGCCACCTGTTCACCGGTGCGGTCCTGCACGCCCGGAATCCACAGGTTCTCATAAGGGCTGAGGCGTTGCAGCCCGCCCAGCCGGTCCGACGACTCCAGCAACAGCGTCTCCACCCCCAGCCTGTGCAGCCATAGGGCGCAGGCGCAGCCCGCCGGGCCGCCGCCGATGATCAGGGCGGGCAGGGGGGATGTGAACGGCGCGGCGTGATCGGACATGGCGTCCATAAACCGGCAAGCTGCTTTCATGGCAAGGGGCTTGCAGGAAAATTACACGATTGGCCAAACCGCTAACCGCGCCCCTATGTGGGGTGTGTAACAATGAGACATCTTCCGTGAGTCAAAGGGAAGACTGTCTCGAAATCGTGAGGAGCCGCTATGAAACTGTTGTGCGTGGATGACAATTCGACCGTCTGTCAGATGCTCGACACCCTGCTGACGGCGACGGGCGCGGACGTCGATTTTGCCTCCAACGGGCGCGAAGCCGTCGAGGCCTACGAAGAGTCCGAATACGACGCCATCCTCATGGATATCGAACTGCCGGTTCTGTCGGGCATCGAGGCCGTGCGCGAAATCCGTCAGATCGAATCCGGTCATCATCTGGAACGCACGCCGATCCTCTTCGTCACGGGCGATACGGACAGCCGCGCGCACATCGAAGGGCAGACCGTGGGCGGTGACGGTCTCCTGACCAAGCCCTTTACCCCGGAAGCCTTACTCAAGGCGCTCGACCGTGTGCGTCATGCGTCTGCGACGCCGGTTTACCCCGGTGACATGTCGGTTCATGCCTGAAGTATGGGCCTGAAAATAATCTCGCAAGTAACCAACCGGCGATCAGGGGCGCGGATCAGTTCTGCTGAGGCAAACCCGCAGAAAAAAGACATTTTCCCGCCCCCCTTTCTCTGATAAGGCACGCGCCGTATGCGCGATGCCTTTTTCGTTTGTCTGCGCAAACCTCAATCAGTTTGGAGTTTTCCGATGACCTATCGTGTCGCCGTCGTCGGCGCCACCGGCGCTGTTGGCCGTGAGATGCTCGCCACGCTCGAAGAGCTGGATTTCCCGATCAAGGACATCTATGCCGTCGCGTCGCGCAAATCCCTGGGCGTCGAGGTGGGCTTCAAGAACCGCACCCTGCGTTGCGAAGACCTTGAGCAGTTCGACTTCACCAAGGTCGACATCGTGCTGATGTCGGCGGGCGGCGACGTGTCGAAGGCGTGGTCGGAAAAGATCGGTAAGCTGGGACCCATCGTCATCGACAATTCGTCGGCGTGGCGCATGGACCCGGACGTGCCGCTGATCGTGCCGGAAGTGAACCCGGACGCCATCTGGGACTGCAAAAAGAAGAACATCATCGCCAACCCCAACTGCTCGACGATCCAGATGGTCGTGGCGCTGAAGCCGCTGCACGACGCCGCGCGCGTCAAGCGCGTCGTCGTCTCGACCTATCAGGCCACCGCCGGCGCGGGCAAGGAAGGCATGGACGAACTGTGGAACCAGACCAAGGCCGTCTACGGCATGGGTGACGTTCCGGCCAAGAAGTTCACCAAGGAAATCGCCTTCAACGTCATTCCGCACATCGACGTCTTCATGGAAGACGGCCAGACCAAGGAAGAGTGGAAGATGAAGGTCGAGACCAAGAAGATCCTCGATCCTAATATCGAAGTCTTCGCCACCTGCGTCCGCGTGCCGGTGTTCGTCGGCCACTCGGAATCGATCAATGTCGAGTTTGAAAACCCGCTGGACGAAGCCGAAGCCCGCGAAATCCTGCGTGAAGCCCCCGGCATCGCCGTGGTCGATAAGCGCGAGAACGGCGGCTATGTGACACCGAAGGAATGCGTGGGTGAGTTCGACACCTTCATTTCGCGTCTGCGCAACGATCCGTCCGTGCCGAACGGTCTGGCCTTCTGGTGCGTATCGGACAATCTGCGCAAGGGCGCGGCGCTCAATGCCGTACAGATTGCGCAGCTTCTCGACGAACGCGGGGTCATTACGCCAGTCACAGCCTAAACATGACTTACCATAAGTGATCGTTTAGACCGGCGGACCCCAGGGTTCCGCCGGTTTTTTTCGTTGCTGACACGCCCTGCCCTCACTATCTCACATCCTGTTTCGACCGAAACATTTTCAGATCGGATATTTCATGTCCTCCGCCCAGCCCGCGGCCCCCGCCCCTTCGTTCTTCGCGTCACCCATCGGTCTGGCCATCATGTGCTACGCCGTATGGGGTTTCGCACCGCTCGTCTATCTGCCGATGAAGGATTTCGGCGCCGGCGCGCTGGAGATCATGGCGCACCGATCGGTATGGGCTTTGATCTGGGCCGGCGGGCTGGTGCTGATCACCAAACAGTTCCCGGAAGTGCTGACCATCTTCAGCACGCCAAAGGTGGCGTTGACGCTGCTGGTGGCGGCGCTGATGATCGCCATCAACTGGGGCGTCTTCGTCTGGGCGGTGACCAACCATCACACCATCGAATCGGCGCTGGGCTATTATCTCAACCCGCTGATCAACATGGCCGCCGGCGCGATCCTGTTCAAGGAACGGCTCGACAACTGGGGCAAGGCCGCCATCGGTCTGGCCATTGCGGGCGTGGGGATTCAGGCGCTGGCTCTGGGTCATGTGCCCTATATCGCGCTGACTCTGGCCGTGTCGTTCGCCACCTACGGCATCATCCGCAAGCAACTGGCCGTGTCGGCGCTGGCCGGGCTGTTCGTCGAGTGCGTCTTCCTGTTCGTGCCGTCGATCATCTATCTGGCGTGGTTCGAAGGTACGGGGCAGGGGCATTTCTTCGATGCCGGGTCCAACGCCTTCTGGTTCGCCCTGACCGGGCCGGTGACTGTGCTGCCGCTGTTCCTGTTTTCCTACGTGGCGAGGCGGTTGCCGCTGTCGACCATGGGCTTCATCCAGTTTCTGGCCCCGACCATCGCCTTCATGATCGGCCTGTTTCAGGGGGAACTGTTCACGCCGCTGCGGGCGCTGTCGTTCGCGTTCATCTGGTTCGGCGCGGGCGTGTTTGCGTTCGGCGCCTGGCGTCGGGCGAAGCAGATGCGGGTGGGATAGAAGGGGGCGATTGCCCCCTTCCTTTATACCCATTGATGTCCATCCGAACTGTGACCGCCCTGAATATTTAGGAAGCAACGCGTACGACAAACGCGCGTCATTTCTCCCCCCTCTTCATTTAATGCCCAACTCGTCTGCACAGACTTGGCTAGCAGGTCATTACTGGTTTTCTCAGGTTTGATAGTCAGGGTTCGAGTGACGGGGTTGCTGTATTCGACCATGATCTCGTCTTCCGCGAGATCAAAATGTTTGTGTATCAGGGTTAAGCCAAACCTGTCCTGACGATTATGTTTCTTGAGGACATTGTATATTTCCTGAATGCAATTGTTGTCGGCCTCATTAAGAGGGGCGACATCTTCAATGTCACTCAATGTCGCCCAATCCATGGGTTTGAGGGTAATGGCGTTCATAATAACCTCCGCGAATGTGTGAGAGGTCTCATAGTTGCATCGATTTACAGTTTTGCAATCAAAGATTGTATTTTAGAAAAATTCTACTTTCCCGTTGCGATCGAGCAACGCAGTTAGCTCGCTTTATCGACCGTCTTGGAGCGCTGTGTAACCCGCATTAATCAGCCCCACCGGCTTTATGGCGTCTTGCCCAGTGGGTCTTACAAATGCTCGTAAACGGAATTTATAAGCCCCACCGGACGGGGATCGCCGATCAGATAGTGCGACTGCCGGTTCATCACATAGGCGATGCTCAGCCGCTTGTCCGGATCGGCCATGACGCACGAACCGCCCCAGCCCGAATGGCCGATAGCGCGGGCGTTCGGGCCGTAGATATGGATGCCCTTGTTGCGCAGGAAGCCCGCGCCCCACGACAGGTCGAACGGCAGGACGCGGTCGGGGCCCGACACCCGTTCCTTGGTCGCGTCATTGAGCGTCTTTTCCGTCAGGACGGTCCCACCTTTCAGCCTGCCGCCATTGGCCACGACCTGCATCAGCCTGGCCAGAGCCTCCGCCGTGGCGTGGCCGTTGGCCGAGGGGATTTCCATCTTGCGCCAGTCGGCGGAGCCGCGTCCGGCGGGCGACGAGCCTTTGTCGAGAAAGGCGGCCTGCTTGATCGGATCGAGCGGGCCGAGGTCCGGTGCGCGGGTCGGCTTCCACATGTCGGAGATGCGCGGAAACGCGGCCTCCGGCGTGCCGATCATCAGGTCGAGCCCGAACGGTGTAGCGATATCTTCACGCAGCGCCGTCCCTAGCGTGCGCCCGTCGGCGCGACGAAAGACCTCGCCCATCAGATAGCCGATGGTGATGGGGTGATAGCCGGAGCCCTCGCCGGGCGTCCACAAAGGCGTCTGTTCGCACAGCGCGTCCAGCAGGGCCGGGATGTCGAACCAGGTCGCCGGATCGATCGGCGGGCTGAATCCGGACAACCCGCCCTGATGGGAAATAAGCTGGCCCAGCGTGATGCCGTCCTTGCCGTTGCGGCCGAATTCAGGCCATAGCACCGAGACCTTGTAATTGTAGTCGAGCTTCCCCTGATCGACCAGCCGCGCGATCATCAGCGCGGTCACGGCCTTGGTCGAGGAAAAGACCGGCGTCAGGGTCGCATCGGTAAAGGGGGCCGTGCCTTCGCGGTTGCTGACCCCGCCCCACAGGTCGAGAATGACCTCCTCGTCCTGTACCACGGTGAAACGCGCCCCCTTTTCGGTCAGGCCGTCGGGCCCATCGACGAAGTTCTGCGCGAAGCGGTCCTTGACGGCGGCGAAGCGGGCGGGGGCGGTGCCGTTGATCTCGGGCATGGGCGGTCTCCGGTTTGTGCCGCCTACCTATAGAGCGACAAGCCGAAAAGTGTGAGCGGTTTTCGGCGATCTATCGCGACCAAACATAGGCGGCAGCACAGCTTTGGGCAACGGTCTGCAAACGATAGCGCCGCGACCAGAGGCACTGTTGCCGCAAAAAGGCCGCAATTCGCCTCACCCTTGCGTCCAACCCCTGAGGAGGATGCCCATGTTTGCCCGCACTGCACTTATTGTTTTTGCCGCCGCCCTCGCCCTGACCGGCCCGGCGACGGCCCACGAAGGCCACGACCATGCCGCCCATGCGGGCGCGCCCGACGCGGCGCTGAAGGCCGCTATAGACGGTGCCTGGCGTACGCCGGAAAACAAGGGGCGCGATCAATTCCGCCACCCGGCGGACTCGCTGGCCTTCTGGGGCCTGAAGCCCGGCGCGAACATCGTCGAATACTATCCGGGCGCCAAGGGCTGGTGGACCGAGATCCTCGCCCCCTATGCGCATCAGACCAAGGGCGCCTATACCGGCGTGATGAACAACACCAGCGACGCCAACTTCTGGGCCGAGGTGGCGGACAAGTCGATCTATGGCGAGGTCAAGGCCTCGACCCTGGCCGACCTGCCGGCGGGGCAGGCCGATCTGGTGCTGATCGCGCGGGCCTTCCATAACTGGGCGCGTCAGGACGGGGCGACCGAGCGTCATCTGGACGCGGCGTTCAAGGCGCTGAAATCGGGTGGCGTGCTGGCCGTCGAACAGCACCGCGCGCCGGAAGGCTCGGACCCCAAAGCGGGCACCGGCTATGTCTCGGAAGGCTATGTCATCGAAGCGGCGAAAAAGGCGGGCTTCGTCTTCGTCGGCAAGAGCGAGATCAACGCCAATCCGAAGGACACGCGCGACCATCCGTTCGGCGTGTGGACGCTGAAACCCATCCGCAACAGCGGGCAGGGCGACAAGGCCCTGACGGCGGATCAGCGCGCCCGCTTCGACGCCATTGGCGAGTCCGATCGCATGACGTTGAAGTTCAAGAAGCCGTAAAAAAGGAAGTCCCTCGCCCCTTGGGGAGAGGGAAGCGCGAAGCGCAGGGTGAGGGGGAAGGCAACAGGTTCGGTGTTCGCCCCCTCACCCCAACCCTCTCCCCGTGGGGGAGAGGGGGCTAAGTCTTTTCTCATTGACCATCTTCAGCAGTTCCGCCGCCGCCATCGCGTCCGAAAGGGCGCGGTGGTGGTTTTTTAATTCGATGCCGAAATGGCGCGACAGCGGGGCCAGACCATAGGCCGCCAGCCCCGGAAAATGCCGGCGCATCGATGCCACCGTGCAGAGCTTCGGATAGCGGAACGGTCGCTCCAGCCGCCGGTATTCCGCCGACAGAAAACCGTAGTCGAAATTGACATTGTGCGCGACGAAGACGGCCCCCTTCATAAAGGTCTCGAACGTATCCGCGATCTCGGCGAAGCGCGGCGCGTCCTTCACCATTTCATTGCTGATGCCGGTCAATTCGGTGATGAAGGGCGGGATGCGCCGTTCGGGATTGATCAGGCTTTGCCAGGTGTCGATGATCTCGCCATTGCGGATTTTCACCGCGCCGATCTCAGTGACCCGCTCATAGGCCGATTGCCCGCCCGTCGTCTCGATATCGACCACGGCATAGACCTGATCCGGGTCGGGCCGGAAACCGACGCGCAGGATGCCAGCCTCGAAACCGGCTTGTCGCAGAAGGTTGAGCCGCGCCAGTTGATGCCGGCGTACCTGATCGCCTTCGCCCTTCACCTCGATGAACTTCACGCCGTTCGGACCGATCAACATCAGGTCGGGGAAGCCGTCGCGCAGGCCCTGAAAATCGGCGCACAAGGCGACCACGATATCGCGCACGGCGGCGGGCGAAGCGGCGCTCAGAAAGTCGCGCATCAGGTCGCCAAGGCCGGGCCACCAGCCGAACACGCCGTTTTCGCGGCCTTCGCGGCGGGCGAGGGTGTCGGCGATCAGCGGCCACGCCCGGCCTTCCTCCAGCGCCTTCAGCCGTTGCGCAACGGCCTCCGGGAACAGGGCGGCAAAACGGTTGCCTTTCAGGGCCTGCGGCATCCAGTCGAACCCGGACGCCAGCGCGCCCGGCTGCTCGAACAGTTCGTCCCAGAACAGCAGGCCGAACAGGGCGGGCCACAGGCCGTTTTCGACATGATGCGCCGTCCAGCCCTGCGCCTCGTAATGGTGGATGGCCGCCAGTTCCGGCAGGCCGCGATAGAGGTCGTCGGCGGCGATTTCTTCGCCGTCGCGCAGCAGGTCGGTGAAGACGCTGGTGCGTTTTTTTCCGAACTTGCGGCGGTAGAAGTCGTCGGCGAAGAGGAAGGCTTCGTCGTGCGCCGGAGCGTCGAGCATCGATTCCAGCAGGCCCTGAACGCGCTCGACATCGCCGCGCGCGTGCAGCAGGCGGATGGTGCGTTCCTGACTCTCGAACAGGCCCGACTGCGCGTAGAAGCCGATGGCCCGGTCGCCGTCCTTCTGCCGCTCGAAAAAGCGCCCCAGATCGTGCATCAGCCGGTCGCGCAGGTCTTCGACAAACGGGGTGGCGGCGGCGGGCCAATCCCCGACGCGCTCGGCCAGTCGTCGATAGTCCTCCGGCGTCGCCCCCTTGAGCGATTTCAACGCCTGCGTATAGAGGTGACCGCCCAGCGCCTCCTCACGACTGGCGAAGCGCGCCTGATAGGCCGTTTGCCCGCGCACCGACACCACGCCGAGATCGCGCAGGGTGAAGGCCGTGAGATTGTCGCTCAGCTTGCCGAAATAGAGATAGAGCAGGAAGCCGACCGTATCGCGATGGCCGGGCACCCAGGTGGAGGCGCTGAAACCGGCGGCGAAAGCCTCGAACGGAATATGCGTCTGAACGGCGTGGACCAGTTGCGCCTTGCTCCATTGCCGTTGTATCGCGACGCCCTGATCGCGCGCCATCTGTTCCAGCATGGGCCGCGTCAGGGTGTCGAGCCAGTGGCGATAATCGTCCGCGCCGATCGGCCGCGCAAAACCCGTTTCGACCAGTTCTTCCAGCCGCCATTCGACCTCGCCGATTTCGGCATAGACCAGATCGGCGACGGTGAAGACCGGGCGCTTGCGATTCGACATGCGGATGAACAGGCATTGGGCCTCGACACTTAAGGTCTCGAAGGCGTCGATGAAGGCGTGTTCGGCCTCGCCCAGCACCGTCGCATAGACCTCGCGCACGAAGGCCAGCATCTCGGTGAAATGGGCGTGGTAATAGGTCGGCGGCAGGACAGGAAAACGCGACATGTCGAACCTCATGGGGGTCAACAATGTTCTTTATATGTTCCCGTGGCGCGACGCAAGGCGGTGAGCGCCTACTTCTTACCCATCATGTCCATGATGTTGAGGACGGCCGGGCCGAGAATGACGACGAACAGCACCGGCAGGAAGAAGACGATCATGGGCACGGTAAGCTGCGCCGGCAGGGCCGCGGCCTTCTTTTCCGCCGCCGAAAGGCGCAGTTCGCGGTTTTCCTTGGCCATGACGCGCAGCGCGGTGCCGAGCGGCGTGCCGTATTTTTCCGCCTGGATCATGGCCGTACACACCGACTTGATCCCCGGATAGTTGGTGCGGCGCGCCAGCCCTTCATAGGCCATGCGACGTTCGGGCAGGTAAGACAGTTCGGCGACCAGCAGCGACAGCTCTTCGGCCAGTTCGATGGAGGCCGAGCCGATTTCCTGCGACACCTTCTGCAAGGCGGCTTCGATCGACATGCCCGCCTCGACGCAGATCAGCAGCAGGTCGAGCGCGTCGGGGAAGGCCGAGACGATCGAGGCGCGGCGCTTGGACGCCACATTGCTGATGTAGATGTTGGGCGCGTAATAGCCGGCGACGAACATGGCGACGCAGATCAGGATCTTGATATTGGGCGGCTGACCCAGATCGTTGATCACATAGATATAGAAGGTGGCGAACGCCCCCAGCACGAAGGGCATGAGGAGTCGGAAGAAGTAGAAGGTGGTGATCGGTTTGGGGCCGCGGAAGCCGGCCATCGCCAGCTTGTCGACCACCTTCGGGTCTTCGAGCAGTTTCTTGAGGTTCAGACGGTCGACGATGCGCTTGTACAGGCTTTCGTCGGTTTGACGCAGGCCGCTGTTCTGGCCCGGCTGGGTCATGTTCTGGCGGGCCTGACGGCGCAACTCCTCGCGGCGCTGAGCCACGGCCTTCATGCGCTTGTCCAGTTGCTCGCCCGATATAGAGGAGCGCAGGAGCGTCAGCACGGTGAAGAAAACCAGCACGGCCACCGCCACGCTGATCAGGTTGGCCGGGTGCATGAGGGTGATGGCCAGTTCTTTCATGCCACCACCTAAAATTTGAAGTTGATCATGTTGCGCATCATCAGGATGCCGAACAACATCCAGATGGCGCCGCCGACGATCAGGATATTGCCGCGCGGATCGCTGATCAGCGTGCCCATATAGCCCGGATTGGTCATGTAGATCAGGACGCCGACGCCCGGCGGCAGCACGCCGATAATGGTGGCCGAAGCAATGGCTTCCGACGACAGCGCCTTGATCTTTTCGCGCATCATGCGCCGCGAACGCAGCACGTTCGACAGGTTGCCCAGGGCTTCGGCGAGGTTGCCGCCGGTCTTCTGCTGGATGGCGATGACGATGGTGAAGAAGCGCAGTTCCGGCGTCGGCATACGCTCGCACATCTTTTCAAGCGCCAGATCGAGCGTCATACCCACGGCGATGTTCTCGTTGAGACGCTGGAACTCCGGCCCCAGCGGCGCGGGCAGTTCCTTGGCGATGATCTTAAGGCCGTCGTGCACCGGCAGGCCCGACTTGATGCCGCGCACCAGAATGTCGATGGCGTCCGGGAAGTTGGCGGTGAACTTGGCGATGCGGCGCTTGGCGAGAAAGCCCAGCCACCAGCGCGGCGCGCCATAAGCGAAAGCGAAACCCGCGCCGAGACCGGCCAGGGGCAGGCGGCTGAGGACCATCACGGCGATGCCGGCGATCACGCCGAGCGCGACCGACCAGATCCAGAAGGTTTTCACATTGGGCGTCAGCCCGGCGTGCTGCATGCGCGCGGTCAACGACAGGCGGGCCTTGCGCTCGCGCTGCTCGGATTCCTTGAGTTGCAGCATGATCTGCTTGCGGCGTTCTTCCGGGGTTTTGCTGGCCGCCGCCCTCTGGCCCTTGCGGCGCGGGGCGCCGGCGCTGACCGCAATGGCCTGCGCGCGCTTGGCCGCGACTTCGGACGCGCCGCCGCCGGTCAGGACGAAGCCGACCGAGGCCAGGATCACGAAGCTGAGGAAGGCGATAAGGAAGAACATCATGACATTTTACTCGCGCAATTTTGCCCGAAAACCGCTTCACACTTTTCGGATTGCGCTATGCTACTCCGCCGCATCCAGCGCCTCCGCCAGTTCGCGCTCAAGGCCGTAATAGCGGGCGCGATCCCAGAAGCGCGGACGGCCGATGCCGGTCGAACGGTGACGCCCGACGATCTTGCCCTGCTTGTCTTCGCCCTCGATCTCGTACAGGAACAGGTCCTGCGTGATGATGACGTCGCCTTCGAGGCCCAGCACTTCGGTGATGTGGGTGATGCGGCGAGAGCCATCACGTAGACGTGCGGCCTGCACGATGATGTCGACCGAGCCGACGATCATTTCGCGGATGGTGCGCGACGGCAGGCCGTAGCCGCCCATGGTGATCATCGATTCCAGACGCGAAATGGCTTCGCGCGGCGAGTTGGCGTGCAGCGTGCCCATTGAGCCGTCGTGGCCGGTGTTCATGGCCTGCAGGAGGTCGAAGGCCTCCGGGCCACGGACTTCGCCGACGATGATGCGTTCGGGACGCATCCGCAGACAGTTCTTGACCAGATCGCGCATGGTGATCGAGCCCTGGCCTTCGAGGTTCGGCGGACGGGTTTCGAGACGCACCACGTGCGGCTGCTGAAGTTGCAGTTCGGCGGCGTCTTCGCAGGTGATGACGCGCTCGGTCGGGTCGATGAAGGCGGTCATGGTGTTGAGCAGGGTCGTCTTGCCCGAACCCGTACCGCCGGAGATCAGCACGTTGCAGCGCGAGGCCCCGATGACGCCCAGCACGCGCGCCCCTTCCGGGCTGATGGAGCCGAACTCCACCAGGTTGCGCATGGTCAGCTTGTCCTTTTTGAACTTACGAATGGTCAGCGTCGGACCATCCAGCGCCAGCGGCGGCGCGATGACGTTGACGCGCGAACCGTCGGGCAGGCGGGCGTCGCAGATGGGCGAGCTTTCGTCGACGCGGCGGCCGACCTGCGACACGATGCGCTGACAGATATTCATCAACTGCCCATTGTCGCGGAAGCGCACATTGGTCAGTTGCACCTTGCCGTTGACTTCGATGAAGACGCGGCCCGCGCCGTTGACCATGATGTCGGCGATATCGTCGCGCGCCAGCAGCGGCTCCAGCGGCCCGTAGCCCAGAACGTCGTTGATGATGTCCTGAACCAGCGCGTCCTGTTCGACGATGGACATGGAGACGTTTTTGATCGTCACCAGTTCCGAAACGATGTCGCGGATTTCCTCCGACGCCGCTTTCTGATCGAGTTGCGCCAGTTGCGACAGGTCGATGGTGTTCAGAAGGGCGTTGAAGATCGCCGTCTTGGTGGCGTGGTAATAGTCGGACTGCTCGCGGACGATTTCGGTGACCGCCTGCGCCTTGTGCATCTGGTCGATGCCGGCGGACAGCTTGCTGGCCTTGGCCGCGGGCTTGTCGGCGGTGCGGCGTTCGGGTTCGGCGGGGCGCGCGGCTTCCGCGACGCCCTGGGGCCGCGTGGCGATGTCGCCGGCGGCCTTGGCCGGTGGCGGGGCACCTTTAATTTCCTGAGGCTTTTCAGCGGAAGGATTGGCGCCGCCGCTGAGCGCCTGCGGGCGCATCTGGGCCGCGGCCTGCGCACCCGGCGACGGCGCAGCCGTCCGCGGGGCCGCACTCGGGCCGGTCGGCTTGCCGGAAGGATCCGTGGGGCGCTTACCGAACACCTATGGCCTCACTTCTTCTTCGGAAAAAACTTGCCGAGAAGCGAGGCCGAACCGGCCTTCTTCTTCGGCTCCGGCGTGCGGCCGGTGATGGCCGCCGTCAGGGACAGCAGGGCTTCGTGGGTCTTGGAACCCGGCGCGCATTCGGCGATCATCTGACCGTTATTGGCGGCCTGACCAAAGGTTTTGGCGTCGAAGGCTATGGTGCAGGACGGGGCGATGCCCAGCGCGGCGGTGAAGTCCTTGACCGGGATTTCCGGACGGCCCGGCATATCGACCTGATTGAGGACGATGCGCGGCGGATTGTCGTTCGGGCGGAAGGATTTGAGCAGCTCGATCAGGTTCTTGGCGTTGCGCAGGGACGCCAGATCAGGCGTCGCCACGATCACCACCTCGTCGGCGGCGATCAGCGATTTCTTCAGCCAGGGCGTCCAGATGTGCGGCAGGTCCATCACGATGAAGGGCGCGACCGAGCGCACCTTGCGCGTCACTTCCTCGAAGGCGTCTTCGTCGGCCAGATAGTCCTGATCGAGCGAGGCGGGCGCCGAGAACAGCGACAGGCGCTCGGTGCAGCGCGTCAGCATACGGTCGAGCAGCACCGGGTCGAGGCGGTCCGGCTCGTTCAGCGCGTCGGCCATGCCCTGCAACGGATCCTGATTGAAGTCGAGACCGGCGGTGCCGAAGGGCAGGTCGTAGTCGGCGATGACCGTATTGGCCTGCATGGATTCGGACAGGGCGTGGGCGAAATTGTGCGCCAGCACCGACGAACCAGCGCCGCCGCGCGCGCCGATAAAGGCGATGGCGCGGCCGACGAACGGGGTTTCCGGATCGTTGAACAGGGTGGCGATGGATTTGATCAGTTGCAGCGGCTTGACCGGCGCGACCAGATATTCCGACACGCCCTGACGGATCAGTTCGCGGTACAGCGAGATGTCGTTATGCGCGCCGATGACCACGACTTTGGTGTTGGCGTCGCAGACCTCGGCCAGACGGCCCAACTGATCCAGAAGGCCGTGGGCCTGCTGGTGCGATTCGACGATCAGCAGAGACGGGGTCGGCTCGTGCTGATAGGCGGCGATGGCCTCTTCGATGCCGCCGCGGCGGACGAGGGACTGCGCGCGCGCCATGCGGCGGTCCAGCGCCGCCGTGTCGCAGGCGTGCAGCGTGGTTTCGGCGTCCGGGAAGAAGTGGATGCCGATGCGCGGGATAGACACCGCGCCCAGTTCGTCGCCCAGCAGTTCGGCGGCGCCCGTTTCACCGGGCACGAAGCTGGCGGGGGTCAGGGCCTGACGTTGCAGGCCCTCCTGCGGTGTCAGGAGATCGAAGCCGTCTTCGGGCAGGTCCTCGAACGGATCTCCCAGATCGAGCGCGTCCGCCGCCTCGTAATTCTGCGTGAAGCCGTCGTCGGCGTCGTCAAAGCTGTCGAAAGGATCGGTCTGTCGGGTGTTGGCTGACATGGACGGACTCACTGAATGACCTTGGCGATATTGCTCTTGGCAGCCTCATCCTTGGCTGCCGAGGTCACCTCGCCCTTGCGATACTTGTCGATGATGATGGTGCGTCGGCCCGCGTCGCCGGGGATATACGGCTCCGGGCTGTGGATGTCGCGCGGATCGTCGATCTGCGCGGCCAGATTGGCGTTCACGGCGCAGCCCATGTTTTGCGGGGCGACATTGTGGCGGGTCGCGGCGATGTTTTCCCAGTCGAGATTGCACTGCGGCACCACGGCCCGGTACTCATGGGTGATCAGGCTGACCACGTCGGCGGGCTGGGCCTGAGAGGTGCTGGCCGAAATAGAGTGCGTACTGACCTGATGCGCTTCCAGATAGAGCCGGATGGCGTCGCCGGTGCGCTGGGCATCGGGCGTGCTGGCCGTGACGATGCCGATATCGACCGGGCCGCCGCCGTTCCAGGTGGCCTTCAGCGCCACCTGATCCAGCGCGCGGCGCTGATTGTCCGACAGGCCGCTGCCGGCGTGGATCTTGAAATGCAGGGCGTCGGTGCGCGTTTCGGTCGACATGGGATAGTGGTCGAGCGGCGTCGGCGCATTGGCCTGAAAAGACGGCGGATCGTTACTCATGCAGCCGGCCAGAACCGAGGTGCCTAAGAGGAGGACGGCGATACGAAGTGCGGTCGGATGGTTCATGTGCCTTGTCCCTATTCGATCACATAGCCGATGGGAGCCTGATAGCTGCCGGCGGGCGGTGGCGTCTCGGCCATCTCGCCACGACTGCGGCGGACGGCCTTGTTGATGCGGCCGAGGAAGACGGTTTCAAGATCGCCAGCGGCCTGGAAGCCGTCGGCGGGCGTCTGGAAGACGGAGGGATTCTTGGCCGACACGATATACGGGGTGACGATCACCACCAGTTCGGTCTGCTGATCAAGGAAGTCGCGCGAGCGGAACAGCGCGCCGAGGACGGGCATGGTCGCCATGCCGGGCAGGGCGTCGACGGTCTGCTTGTACTTCGACTGCAGCATGCCGGCGATCATGAGCGAGCCGCCGGAGGGCAACTCGACCGTGGTTTCGGCGCGGCGCACCGACAGGGCCGGCAGGGTGAAGTCCGTGTCGAGCTGGAAAGCGCCGGAATTGGTGATTTCCGACACCTCGGTATTCAGCTTCAGCGAGATGGTGCCGTTCGACAGAACGACGGGGGTGAAGCCGAGACCGACGCCGTAGGTCTTGAATTCGACGGTAATGCGGCCGGTGGCGTCGCGGGCCACGGGAATGGGAAATTCACCGCCGACCAGGAATTTGGCGGCTTCGCCGGATACGGCGGTCAGGTTGGGTTCGGCTAGGGTGCGGGTCAGGCCGACGCGCTCGAAGGCCTGAAGCGAGGCCGCCAGATAGCGGTCGGTATAGCCGATCTGCATACCGCCCAGCGAGCGGCCGTTGGTGCCGTAGGTCGGCGTATTCTGAACGCCGTACTGCACTTCGCCGGTGGCGCCGCTCAGCCCGTTGAAATTGAAGCCGAGCTGCTTGATCGAGGACTTCTCGATCTCGACGATGCGGACCTTCAGGCTGACCTGATCCTTGCCGGCGATGGCCAGCATGTTAATGATGTTGTCCGGTTTCTCGGCAAAGGCGATGGCCAGACGCTGGATGGCTTCGGATTCCGAGGCATTGGCCACCACACCCGACAGGATGATGTAGCCGTTGACGGTCTGCACCTCGACATCCGACTGCGGATAGAGCTGATGCACCGTGTCCGACAACTGGTCGGTGGAGACGCCGACGCGGATTTGAAGATTGAGGATCTGACGGCCGGCCCCGTCGAAGAAGATGGCGTCGGACTGACCCGCCGCCACGCCCAGCACGAAGACGCGGCGTGGCGTACGCAGGACAGTGTCCGCGGCGGCCGGGTTCGACACGAAGACGTCGGCGGCGTCCACCGGCAGGTCGATGACCGCCGAGCGTCCCTTGGCGATGTTGAGCACCTGGGTGCGCACGCCCGAAGTCTGCGTCTGGACCTTCATGCCGCCAGTCGCGGCGTACGGTTTGGGGGCCGCCTGAACGCCGGCAGCCGCCAGTGTGCTGAGCAGCAGGCCGGCGGCGAGAGCGGGGAGGCGTTTGTGAAGCCGTGTCATGGAAGGACGTCTCTTCATGAAATCTCTCATCGGGTCACCGGCACGTCCGTGCCCTGCCCGTTGCGATAGACGACCACCTTGTTTCCGGTGGCGACAGCCGTGGGTCCGACGCGGCCCGAAGGCCCGCCGATATCGGCATAGGAACGGAGCATCAGCGACAGCGGCCCCTGCGCCTTGGCCTGAGCCAGGGCCTCGCCGTCTTCGGGGCGCAGCTCCAGCGTGGCGGTGGCGCCGATGACCGAGGGCTGATCTGACTTGGCTTCGACCGTCTGATCGACGGCCAGCACCTTGACGTTGCGCAGGACCGGGCGGGCGATGTGGGTCGACTGACCGTTGTTCTGGACTTCGCTCGACACCAGAATATCGACGCGGTCGCCGGGCAGGATGAAGCCGCCCGCCGTGCTTTCGACGCTCACCGGCACGGCCATGGCGCGCATGCCGGGAGCCAGCATCACGGCCATGAAGCCGCCAGCGTCGGCACGGACGACCTTGCGGGCGATGATGGGCTCGTTCGGCAGGATGTCTTCGCGGACGACGCCCCCCAGAACGGCGTCCATGCCGCGCGTCGGGTTAAGCGCCTTGTCGGCGGCGTCGGCGACCTGAGCCGCGCCGTTTTCGACGGTCTTGTCCAG
The DNA here is from genome assembly GCF_020535245.1 of Asticcacaulis sp. AND118. Classification (GTDB taxonomy): domain Bacteria; phylum Pseudomonadota; class Alphaproteobacteria; order Caulobacterales; family Caulobacteraceae; genus Asticcacaulis. The sequence goes on from NZ_CP084910.1 coordinate 326,345, forward strand.
CGCCTTGTCCTCGCTCGACTTCGCCTCGGCAGGCGCAACCGGCGTGATGGGACGGTCGGTGAAATAGGCTTCGTTGATGCTGTCTTCGGGCCAGGCCTTCCAGGCCAGGTCGGCTTCGGAGATGCGCTCGCCGATCTTGAGGTGGCGGGCAGCGACCAGAACCTTGGCGGTGGGCGCTTCGACGGTAACCTTCTGCGAAGCATTGGCGTCGGCCGCGCCGTTGCCGCCGATCATGCCGCGCACAACCAGCGCCAGCAACAGCGCCGCGACCGCGGCGATGCCGATTACGACATAACGTGACGCCTTCATGGAGGTTCCCCTTACAAAGCCCCCGGCGGCGTTCTGGCGCGCGCGGATAGCCGGTCAATTGGCAATTGCGGGGAATCTTGGCTTAACGGTGGTTAACGCCAGCCTAAGAAACGCGCGGGGCGGGCAAATTTATGAAAATCAGGCATTTGAACGCTTAACGCGCATCCCGATCCGACGGGATCGGCATAGCGCTTAACGTTTTTATTTTGCCGCGCATTTGATTCCCCAAACCGCTGCGCACTTTTTGGACGCGCTCTGGCGTGCACCCGGTTCGCGCTTACCCGACGGACCTGGTGAGCAGCGGCCACAGGTCACCGTAGGGAATCGCCAGAAAACCGCCCGCGCAGATGGCCACGCCGTAGGGTATGTCGCCTTTGGGCTTGAGCAGGGTCTGGAGCCATTGCGGCAGGGAAGGGGTGTAGATCTGGAGATATTGACGCGCCACGACCAGCAGTACGGTGAAAACGCCGCCGGCTATGGCTGTGTAGATAAGGAAAACCAGCGCGCCGGTCGGATCGAACCACAGGGCGGCGGCGGCCATCAGCTTGGCGTCCCCCCCGCCGATGACCCGAAAGGCAAAGGCGGTGAAGCCGATCACCAGGCCGGCGAAGCCGATGCCGGTATGTTGAAGGATGACGAGAGGCGGGAGACCTAACAGCAGAGCCGTTGGAAAGAAGGCGACGGCCAGTATCAGGCACAGCCGGTTCGGAATCAGCATCGACTTGAGGTCGCTGAACGCCGCCCAGACGAGACAGGCGGGATAGGTCAGGGCGAAGAGGAGGGGTATCAGCATGGACCGCGACGTCTGAAGTAATTTCCAAGCGCCAGCGCTAACCGGATATGCTGAATAAAGCGTGAAGCTCAGGGGCAGGGGGATAACGGAAAACGCCGCAGACCTTGGCCTGCGGCGTTCGAAACTTATAAACGCGTACTGAACTTAGCTGGTCTTCTTCAGCGTCGTGCCGATATTGGTGAAGGCCGTGTTCAGGTCACCGCTGAGCATGCCCATGACGGACACGAGGGCGACGGCGATAAGGGCGGCGATCAGGCCGTATTCGATGGCGGTGGCGCCCGATTCGTCTTTGATGAAAGTGTTGAGCAGCTTGGTCATATTCTAAGTCCTCTGTTCTGGATGATTTTACTGAGCACTGGTGAAGAACTGCGAGATGCGTGAAAACGCCGACGACAGTCCGTCCGTGACAAAGCCAAAACAAGCTACGCAGGCTATTGCCAGAAATACAGCAATAAGGCCGTACTCGATTGCGGTGGCGCCCCTCTCGTTTTTGATAAACTTTTTAAGGAGTGCGCGCATATCAGGCCTCTTAAGAAATTCGCCGCAGGCCTATCGACCTGCGGCGAGATGCTTATCCGTAAAGGATTAGCTGGTCTTCTTCAGTTGCGTGCCGATGTTCGTGAAGGCCGAGGTCAGGTCGGTCTTCAGCATGCCCATGACGGACACGAGGGCGACGGCGATAAGGGCGGCGATCAGGCCGTATTCGATGGCGGTGGCGCCCGATTCGTCCTTGACGAACTTGTTGATCAGATTGGTCATGAGAGTCTCCATTACGATAATTACTAAGCAAGTGAGCGGTTAACTTTGGCCCGAGGGGTGAGTTGTTTGGCTCACTTGCTCCCGAACACGAATGCAGAATATCGCGCCGTAATTAATGCGAAGTAAATTTTGATGGAAATTTGAGTTTTTTCTATAGTTAACATGGGTTTACTGTAAATTGTTATTAAGGTTAATTTGAATAAATCATTTTTAATATTGAATTTACACGCCAAAATTTTCCATAAATATTTTGTTTAGTATTTTTAAACATCTATTGTTTACCCATGTTTCTAACCTGAAGCTCACATTCCTGAGGCAGGCTGGCACAGCGCCAGGGGCGCGACATGTCTGGCGACCCCCAGGCGGAGGATAAAGATGAAGAGCAAATCGGTAGTGATCGGGCTTGTGGCCCTCCTTGGCCTCGCTGCGGCGCAGGGCGCGGCGGCCGCCCAGAAGATCGTGGTGGAGAAAAACCACAGCGCGCGGGTCAGTCTGGTATCCGCGGCGGGGTCGGTGATCGTCGGCAATCCGGCCATCGCGGACGTGACGGTGGTGGATTCGCGGACGCTTTATATTATAGGGCGCGGTTTCGGCCGGTCTTCGGTGACGGTGACCGACGGTTACGGCCGCACCATTTTCGACGGCGATGTGGTCGTCGGCACGCCGGTCGAGGGCGGCGTCACGGTGTTCAAGGGCCTGAAGGCCACGACCCTGATCTGTTCCCGGACATGCACCGAGCCGACCGAAGGCATGGACACCAGCAATAACCCGCCGCAGACGGTCACGCCGGTTCAATAGGCCGCGGCCTCAACAGCGGACGTCAAACGCCGATCTGATCGCTTCAGGTCGGCGTTTTGCGTCAGAAACCTGTAAGTTTGCGGACGTGCAGGTTTTTTTCACAGATTTAACGGGCTATTGACTCCCCGCAGCTAGACTGACGGTCTCATTTCGTACGGGACCGACAGGTTGCCAATGACTTTGAAGCTGTTTGGGAAGCCATCTGACAAGCCCAAGGGCCCTTTCAGACCAGGCTTCTGGCGTGATCGCCGGGGCGCGTCCACGGTCGAATTCGCCATCATCGCCCTGCCGTTCTTCGGGCTCATCATGGGCTGTATCGAGCTGGCTGTCGTGCTGTTCGCCGGCGTCTCCCTCGATCTGGCCACGGCCAAGGCCTCTCGCGAAATCCGTACGGGCATGAGCAGCAAGCCGACCAGCGCGCTGGCATTCAAGACCAAGGTCTGCGCCGAAATGGCGTGGATGGGCACCGCCGATTGCCTGGGTAAGCTTCAGGTCGATGTACGCACCTACGACAATTTCAATCTGGTCACCAACGCGCCCGATCCCGTCGCGACGGGGGAACTGAAAGGCAGCGACATGACCTATACGGTCGGCGACGGCAGCAAGATCCAGCTCGTGCGTGCCTATTATCCGTGGAAGCTGTTTTCGCCCTTCGTGAAGCCGGGCCTGTCGTCGCTGAAGACAGGCGAGGCGGTGCTGACCTCCAAGGTCGTGTTCAAGAACGAGCCCTTCTGATGCTGAGACGTTTGCACACTTTCATGACCCGGTCGCGCTTCCTTAAGGCGCGTGATGGCGGCGCGGCGGTCGAATTCGCCCTTATCGCGCCGGTTCTGATCATCATCTACTGGGGCCTGACCGATCTCAGCCTCGGCATGATGGCCAGCCGCAAGACCGCGCACCTGGCCGCAACCATGGGCGACCTGGTGGCGCAGTCCGAAAGCCTGAGCGAGGCTAATGTTCTCGACATCTTCCAGATCGGCAGCAGCATCCTCGAACCGTTTCCGACGGGGACCAAGCTGAAGATGCGTTTCTCTTGCGTTACGCGCAACAAGACCAATAACGTCATCGCGGCCGACTGGAGCCGGACGAGCAACTGGGACGGTACGGCGCTGGACCTTAGCGGCATTACGGTCGATCAGTTGCCGGCGGGTGAGAGCCTGATCGTTACTGAGGTCAAGTACGACTTCAAGCCCCCGGCGGGCGAGTTCCTGCCCACCACGGTTACCTTCAAGAACAAATTCTATCATCACCCGCGTTCGGGTGGCGTGGTGGCTATAAAATAAGGCCCGCCTTCAAGTACACGCCTGAGCAAGGACAGCTTGGTTTCGGTTTCGCGGCGTTCATCCGCAGGATCGGAGTCGGCGACGATGCCGCCCCCGGCGGCCACCCTCAAGCGCCAGCGCCCGTCTGCGTCACGCTCGCAGGCCGCCGTGCGGATCAGTACGTTGGAATCCATCGCGCCTGAGGCATCGACCCAGAACAGCGAGCCGCAATAGGGGCCGCGCGGCGCTTCCAGTGCCTGAATCACCTTCATCGCCTGCACCTTGGGCGCACCGGAGATCGAGCCGGGCGGGAAGGTGGCCAGCAGAACATCGGCGGCGTCGTGGCCGGGCTTGAGTTGCGCCGTGATGGTCGAAACCAGATGGTGCACATTGGGGTAGGATTCGAGCGCGTTCAGCGCTTCGACGCGCACCGAGCCGACCTCGGCCACCTTCGACAGGTCGTGACGCATCAGATCGACGATCATCAGGTTCTCGGCGCGGTCTTTGGCGCTGGTCAGCAGTTCATCGCCCAGAGCGGTGTCGTCTTGCGATGTGGAGCCACGCGGGCGTGTGCCCTTGATCGGCCGGGTTTCCATCCGTCCGTCGGCACCGAGCCGGATGAAGCGCTCCGGACTGTTCGACACTACGGCGCGATCGCCGAAGCGGACAAAGGCCCCGAACGGACTGGCGCCCGCGTGATCGAGCGCACGCAACACGTGATCGGGCGTGATGCCGGCGTTCAGCCGCCCGGTCCAGCCGCGCGCCAGATTGGCCTGAAACAGATCGCCGGCGTGAATCTGCGCGACGAGGCGAGCGACCTTGGCCTCGAATTCGGCATCGGGCGTTTCGCTGAGGAGAGGCGCGTCCATCAAAGCGGCGGGCGGGGGTGCGGTCGTGGCGGTTGTGCTCCGCGCCGCCAGCGTTTCCGCGCGCTGGCGCGCGATATCCGCCGTCGGACCGCGCCCCAGCGCCAGCAGACGGCGCTCGTGCAGGTCGAAGGCCAGCACGGTGGCGAAGGACATCAGCACCAGTTCCGGCCACGGCGCCCCGCCCAACCGGAAGGGGCGCAGAGGCAGGTTTTCCAGTCGCAGCCCCAGTTCGAACGCCGCCAGCCCGATCAGCCCGCCGGTAAAGGGCGGCCGTTCTCCGGATGTGTCTCCGGTCGTGACGGTCGCATCGCGGCGCGCGCCGTCACAGGCCTGACGCAGTACGGCATCGACCGGGCGCGGATCGTCGAAGGCAAATCGATCGACGGTCTCCGGTCCGGCGCACAGCCAGGACCAGCGCCCCAGCTTGCCGCCATCGGACAGAAATCCCGCGCAGGCCGCCTGCGTCAGGAGCGTTCCAAAGAACGCTTCGGGCGGCCTGAAGGGCAGGGACAGGATGTGCAGGTGATCGGGCATCGGTGTTCACGGCGGGCGGCCCAACTCTCACGGCAACTTGATTCGCCTGTTAAGCCATTGAGGATCAATATGATTGCAGGTTTCGCCGCGCAAGCTTTCCTTTGTTACACAATCGATCGCGTGTTGCTGCGGCGGGCCTATGGATGGAGGTCCATGAGATGTATCCCTAACGCCCAGTGCAAAGCACTGGGCTTTTTTTTGTGTCCCTTGGCGCCCGATGCGCTGCATCGGGCGTCTTTTTATATGTCTGGACCCTATGAAAAACCCCCGCCGGAGCGGGGGTTTCTGATTATTTGGGCTGGGCCGAACTGCTGGACGAGGATGCTCCGGCGGGGGCCGCAGGTTTGACGGGCGCCGCCGGCTTAGCTGTCGCGGCCTTGGTCTTGCCCGCAAAACGCTTGCCCGGTTCGTCGACCAGATCGGCCGCCGCCAGTTTGAGGCCGCGCGGATGGGCGATGGCCATCTTCACGTCGCCACCGTAGTTCAAGACGTCGATGGCGCGGGCCAACTGGAAGTCGCCGGTCTTGACGTCGTAGGCGTCGGGCGGCACTTCCGACACGACGTGCGGCTCCTGACGCTTCTTGCCTTCGTCGGCGTCCAGCGCGTTCTTGTAATCGGCTTCGGAGAAGGAATAGGCGCGATTGGCGATGACCTTGGCCTGATCGCGCGACTGCGCCACTTCGAGGTCCGGCGCGATGCCCGTCTTCTGGATCGAGCGGCCCGACGGCGTGTAGTAGCGGGCGATGGTCATCTTCACGGCGCGGTTTTCGCCGAGATTGATGACGCTCTGCACCGAACCCTTGCCGAAGGTGGTCAGGCCGACGGTCGAGGCGCGCTTGTGGTCCTGCAGCGCGCCGGCGACGATTTCCGCCGCCGAGGCTGTGCCCGGATTGGTCAGGACGACGATCGGCTTGCCGTTCATGATGTCGCCCTTGTGGGCCTGATAACGGGTGATGTCGTTGGCCTTGCGACCGCGCTGCGACACCACTTCGCCGCCTTCGAGGAACAGGTCGGCCACGCCCACCGACTGATCAAGCAGGCCGCCGGGATTATTGCGCAGATCGAGCACGAGGCCCTTCATCTGCGGGTTGGCCTTACGCAGTTCGCTGAGGGCTTCGTAGGATTCGCGCGCCGTGTTCTCATTGAAATTCGAGATGCGCAGATAGCCGAAATCGCCTTCCATGCGCGTCTTGACCGACTTCACATTGATGATTTCGCGCTTCAGCTTTACGTCGAACGGTTCGTCCTGACCTTCGCGATACACGGTGAGGGTCAGTTCGGTGTCCGGCGTGCCCTTCATCTGCGACACGGCTTCGGTCAGCCGCATGCCGAGGATCGAGGTGCCGTCGATGGCGGTGATGAAATCGCCCGACTGGATGCCGGCCTTCATGGCGGGCGTATCGTCCATCGGGGTGACGACCTTCACCGCGCCGTCCTCGGACTGCACCTCAAGGCCGATGCCGCCATAGGCGCCCTTGGTGCGTTCCTGCAGATCGGTAAAGTCGTCCGCCGAGAGGTAGTTGGAATGGGGGTCGAGCGAGGACAGCATGCCCTGCAGCGCGGCTTCGATCAGCTTCTTGTCGTCGACCTCGACCACATAGTTCTGCTTGACCAGCGCCAGAACGTCGCCGAACAGCTCAAGCATTTCGTAGGTGTCGGACTTGGGCGTGAAGGCCGGCTGATTGGCGTAGGCCACCGCACCGATGCTCAGGGCGAGAGCGGCGACGCCACCCAGGAAGTAATTTCTCATATAGTCCTCTTTGGGGCCTTCGACCCCCTGATGGCGCCCGTCGGAAGAGGACGGACGCGCAGACGCTTACAGAACATAGTACAGGCTTTTAATGTGGCGTAAACAGGGCCCGTGCGTTGCGATCAAAGCTTCGTCAGATCGAAGCCCGACGCCGGATTGACCGGGTTCTCGCCCTTGCGCAGTTCCATATAGAAGATGGTCGGCTTGTCGGTCAGGTTCGGGGTGCGCCCCAGCGGCTCGCCCTTGGCCACGGTGCGGTTGGGATCGACATAGACGCGGCCCAACCCGGTCATGACGATGCGATAATCGCCGCCGACATCGAGAATGACCACCTGCCCGTAGCCTTCCAGCGGTCCGGCATATTCGACGCGGCCATTGCCGGGGCTGCGCACCTGCGCGCCGGGCGCGGTTTTCAGACGCAGGCCGCGGTTCGTCTGCCCGTCGATGCTTTCGCCGTAGCTGCCGGCCTTTTCGCCGACGACGGGCAGTTGCAGATCGAGCGCGCGGCCCTGCGGCGCACGCAGCGGCGACGGCAGACCCAGCAAGGTCCGTTGCCGCGCCTCCAGTTCCAGATTGCGCGCCTCGATGGCGTCGGCCTCGCGCAGAAGCTGGTCTTCCAGCGCCGCACGGTCGGCCATCAGGGTTTCAAGCTGTTTCTGTTGTTCGGAGACATCGCTTTCGGAGATGAACAGGGCTTCGTTCTGCAGGGCCGCCTCGCGCCGCACGCGGATCAGGTCGCGGTTCTGTTCCGACAGCACGGCGGCGCGCTTTTTCAGCTCCGGCGTGATTTCCTTGAGGATGATGGCGGCGATGACGGCGTCATTGGCCTTGCGCGTCGAGACGAAGATGGTCGGGGGCGGGTTGCGCGAATAGATCTGCAGGGCGCTGAGCAGCCGCGACTGTTTGTTGCGCAACGTGCCCAAACGCCGTGTCATGTCGGCTTCGAGCAGGGTCAGGGTTTCCAGCCGCGAACGGTAGATGGCTGCGCGCTTTTCCGACGCGCCCTGGGTGCGGGCGATGTCGATCATCTGCGTGCGCAGGCGCTCCATCTCTTCGGCGATCTGCCGCGCCGACTGGTGCTTCTGTTCGCGCTTGCGGGCATTGGCGCGCAGTTCGGCGCCGATCGTGTCTAACTCAGTCTGCGCCTGTTTGGTGAGCGGCTTCTGTACTGGCTGTGCCCAAAGATCGATCGTGCCCGTGCCGGTGCCGAACAGCACGAGCAGGGTCAGCGCCACCGGCCTCGCGGCGCGCAACAGGACAGGGCGGCGGATCATCAGGCCAAACTAGCGGGCGAAGGTTAATGCGGTGTTAGGAGGTCTTAACAGGAACTCAGTCGCGGTGATACGGCGATCCGGCGAGGATCGTCGTGGCGCGGTACATCTGTTCGGCCAGCATCAGTCGCACCAGCGCGTGCGGCCAAGTTTGCGGCCCGAAGGCCAGTGAAAAGCGCGCGGATTTGACCAGTTCCGCATCCAGCCCGTCCGCGCCGCCGATCAGAAAAGCCAGGCGGCGTTCGCCGGAGTCTTTCAGCTTATCGACGCGTTGGGCGATCTGGCGCGAGGTGAGAAGCTCGCCGCGCTCGTCGCAGGTGATCAGGCATACACCTTCGCCCAAAGCCGTGCGGATGGCTTCGGCCTCGCGCGCCTTGTTGAGAGCGGATTCCTGAGACTTGGCGGTCTTCTTCGGCTCGATTTCCAGCAGTTCCGCCGGGCCGAGCCCCAGCGGACGGCCGCTCAGGGTCGCGCGGCTGAGATAGTCGCGGGTGAGCGTGTTTTCCGGTGTGTTGCCGAGTTTGCCGACGGCGGCGAGGATGAGTTTCATGAGGCGCTGAAATGACAAGGGAGCCACGAAGGCTCCCATCACCGTAGGGTGTGCCTCCCCAGCGCGCCGGGGAGGTGCGAGACGTATCAGGTGTGGGTCAGGCGTTGGAATCGACCATATGGTTCGACGACACCGACCAGATCTTCTCGATATTGTAGAAGCTGCGGACTTCCGGACGGAACAGGTGGACCACGACGTCACCGGCATCGAGCAGAACCCAGTCGCAGGCCGGCAGGCCTTCGACGCGCACCTTGCCGTAACCGGCGTCTTTCAGGGCGCGCATGACGTGATCGGCCAGAGCGCCGACGTGACGGTGCGAACGGCCCGAAGCGATGATCAGGGTGTCGGCCACCGAGCTTTTGCCGCGCAGGTCGATGCATACGATGTCCTGCGCCTTGTCGTCATCCAGCTTATTCAGGATGAGGGTTTCGAGCGAGGCTTCGTCGAAATCGGCGGTACTTTGGTCGATGTCCGCCGGGGGGGCGGCGGGTTCCGAATGCGCGTCTTGCGCAAGCTGACGAGACAGGGTTTTACTCCATATGTGGATAAGTTGGGTTCGACCCTAGCACAGATAGGGGCCAAGGTCACGGTTTGTAATGCAGCCCGCCCGGATTTTTATGGTCGTCTAGGGCTGACCGCTCTCCGTCTTCTTGCGCTGCGCGCGCAAGGTGGTCGAGGAGATGTTGTGAAGCGGCCCTTTGAGATAGGCCCAGGCGGGAGCCGGCTGACGGCTGAGGATGTGGCCTTCGCGCTCCTTGCGTCGATAGTGGGCGAAGCGGCGCGCGGTCGGCGACAGGCGGCTCTTCATCAGGACGCCGGGGCGCGAGACGATGGCCATGGGGATCATCTTGGCAATCTGTATCCAGCCGCGCCAGCGGTGGAAGCTGGCCAGAGAATCCCCGCCCATGATCCATACGAACTGCACGCCGGGATAGCGGGCCTTCAGCGTGCGCAGGGTGTCGAGCGTATAGGTGGCGCTGATGCGGGTTTCGAAGTCCGAAATGATGTCCTTCGGCCCCACAAACGGGCGGATAGCGTCGATACGCTCCTTGAGCGGCGCGGTTTCGTGCTTCGATTTCAAAGGATTTTGCGGCGAGACCAGCCAGATGATGCGGTCCAGCCCCAGCCGCATCCACGCCGTTTCGGCGACGTGGGCATGGCCTTCGTGCGCCGGATTGAACGATCCGCCGAACAGGCCGATCTTCATGCCACGCTCCAGATGGAAGCCCGGCCGCAACGCGCCGTGGCGCAGCGTATGGAAGATGGGAGCAGGGCCGGCGAACCACATGTCAGACTCTCCGCCCCTGCGCAGCGGGGGAGGGGGACCACGAAGTGGTGGAGGGGGCATGCAAAATTTCAGCTTGTTCGGTCAGCGGCAAATGGGGATTGCCCCCTCCGTCACGGACGCCGCGCTGATGCGCGCGCCGCGACACCTCCCCCGCTAACGCAGGGGAGGAGATAGGACGGGCGGTCGTGAAAGGCCCCCTGATCACCCCTTAATTATCCCATGGATCGTAGCTCGACGGTGCCGGATCATCCCCGGCCTTTTCCGCCTTTTCGCCTTCGACGATCCTGGCGTGAGCGGCGAACAACAGGTCGCGCACGCCTTCGCCGGTGACGCCGGAAATCAGGTAAGGCGTCTGGCCCGAAGCTTTTTTCAGCTTCTTGCTCAGGTCCTTGCGCGCATCGGCGTCCATCGAGTCGATCTTGTTGATCGCCACGATCTCAGGCCGTTTGGCCAGGTCTTCGGCATAGGCCGCCAGCTCGTTGCGGATGATCTTGTACGCCTTGACCGGGTCTTCCTGCGTGCCGTCGACCAGATGGATCAGCACCTTGGTGCGCTCGACGTGACCCAGGAACCGCGTGCCGAGGCCAGCACCTTCCGACGCGCCTTCAATCAGGCCCGGAATGTCGGCGATGACGAAGCGTTGCTCGGCCCCCAGATCGATGACGCCCAGATTGGGTGTCAGAGTCGTAAACGGATAGTCCGCGATCTTGGGACGCGCCGCGGACGAGGCCGCCAGAAAGGTCGATTTGCCGGCATTGGGCAGGCCCAGAAGCCCGGCGTCGGCGATCAGTTTCAGCCGCAGCCAGATCCATTTTTCCTCGCCTTCCTGACCCGGCAGGGCGAAGTCCGGGGCCTGATTGACCGGGCCTTTGAAGCGCGTATTGCCCCAGCCGCCATTGCCGCCCTTGAGCAGCATGACCTTTTGGCCCGGCGTATCCAGATCGACGATCAGGGTTTCGTGGTCTTCCTCGAACACCTGGGTGCCGACCGGCACGCGCAGGACCATGTCGTCGGCATTGGCGCCGTGCATCTGACGGCCCATGCCGTGCGTGCCGGTATTGGCCTTGAAATGCTGCGTGTAGCGATAGTCGATCAGCGTGTTGAGCCCCTCGACCGCTTCGATATAGACCGAGCCGCCCTTGCCGCCGTCACCGCCGTCCGGCCCGCCGTTCGGGATGAACTTTTCGCGGCGGAACGACACGGAGCCCGCGCCGCCATTGCCTGAGCGGATGAAGATTTTGCACTGGTCGAGGAATTTCATGAGGTGGTCAGACTGGGTAGAGGTGTTCAGAAACGAAAAGCGGCCGCCGCCTTGAAGCGGAAGCCGCCTTTGTGAACGAAGTTGAAGGGAAGATCAAATCTTTGCGGAAGCGTTAGGCTCAGTATGAGCCCACCCTACAGCAGACGGATCATGTGCAGCGCCTCGTGCGTGCCCTGACGGGCCCTGGAGGTTTCCGGCGTGCGGCGACCCGTGTAGAGGAAGCCGGCCCGCGCCAGCATTCTCGCCGAAGCGTCGTTGTCGGCGAAGTGCGCCGCGTGCAGCACGCGATGACCGCCGAAGCGTTCCGCATAGCCGATCAGCCCTTCCAGCGCTTCGACACCATAACCCTGCCCCTGATATTCAGGCGCCAGGCAGATGCCGACCGAGGGACCGAACTGATGCAGGCCGGACTTTTCTGCCGTGGGGGTGCGCTCCAGACCGACCACGCCGATCAGGTTCTCGTCATTATCGCGGATGCCGAAGACGGGCATGCGCGGCGAAGAGTTCTGACGCGCCTTTTCGACGAAGGCGCGGGCGTCGGCGGCGGTGAAGGGATGGGCGATGGCGTGGGTCATGCGCGCGACCGTGCGGTGGGCAAAGACCGCCATCACGTCGTCCACATCATCGAGGCACAGGGGGCTGAGATAGAGCCGTTTGGTCTGCACGGCATTGCCGCTGTGACCTGTGCGGGACAGGCCAGCCGGTGACGGACGCAGATGCGAACCGATGAATCCTTGGGCTTCGGGTGTTCTGACGATCATGATAATACCCCGTTCCTGCTTTAACTGCGAAGACGTAGGACGTCGCCCGTTGAGGACGCCGCCGGCGGCTTGGGCCCAAGAGTTTCGGACCCGAAGTTAGAGTGTCGGGAGGTTTCGTTTTTTATGTGGTCTGAAAGTGACACAAACCCCATAAAAATACCGCCGCCCGTGACCCTTGGAAAATAAAGTTTCCGTAAGGCTCAAATACACCCAACCTTTGCGCGACCGGCCTTATGGTTACCGGTAATGCGCTTCAGATGGTGTGTCACGAACGGGGAACAAGAGGCCAAAAAGGAAAAGAAGGCCCGAATGAAAAGGGAGCCCGGAAACAAATCCGGACTCCCCGTTCGAAGGCTTTGTCCAGATCGGCTTATTTGCTAAGCGCGACCTGAAACATGTATCAGGTCGCTTATTCGGCGGCTTCGGCGAGCGGCACGATCGACACGTAACAACGGTTGTCGCGCTTGGTGGTGAACTTCACATTGCCGTTCGCGGTGGCGAACAGGGTGTGGTCACGACCGAGGCCGACATTGTCGCCCGGAAAGAACTTGGTGCCGCGCTGACGAACGAGGATGTTGCCCGAGACAACATTTTCGCCGCCGTACTTCTTTACGCCAAGGCGTTTGGATTCTGAATCGCGGCCGTTACGCGACGAGCCGCCGGACTTTTTGTGAGCCATGAGGGAACTCCCCTATAACGTTGCGATTAGGCTTCTTCGGAAGAGGCCTCGGCGGCCTTCTTCTTCGGAGCGGGTTTCTTTTTCGGAGCGGCAGCTTCCTCAGCGACGACCGGAGCCTCGACGGCTTCGGCCAAAGACTGAGCTTGGACCTTGGGGGCCAGACCGCGAGCGCGGGCGTCCAGTTCGGCCTTGGTCACCAGCGACACGGTGCCTTCCCAGGCGGCCGACTTGCCAGCGCCGTTCAGGGCGGTGATGCGGATCACCGATTCCGGCTGACGGTGGCCGTTGGTGCGGCGATAGCCCTGACGGCGGATCTTCTTGAAGATCTTCACCTTCTTGCCCTTGCGGGTTTCGATCAGCGTGCCTTCGACCACAGCGCCGTCAACGAGCGGAGCGCCGACCACGGCACCGGCTTCGTCACCAACGAGCAGAACGTCTTCGAAACGGATGGCGGCGCCAGCGTCGCCTTCCAGCTTTTCAACGACGAGCAGATCGCCCGCCGCAACGCGGTATTGCTTACCGCCGGTCTTGATTACCGCATACATCGGTTTAGCCTCTAAGCTTTAGTGACTGGCAAACCCGACCGGTATAAAACCAATGGTTCGCGCAAAAATCAGGTTTTCCGCAGGGCAGGACCCTCGGAAGAGAGGGGCGCTTTATATAGTTTTTGGTCTGTGAGTCAACGCCTCTTTGCGCACAGGCGATAGGAATCTGAACACTGACTTTCTGAAGGCTTGATTTCCCCCTCTAAAAGCCTACTTAGGCCGTACATTATATAGTTTTTCAGGTAATCCCAATGGCCGATACCGCTTCCTCCCTTGCCAAAACGCCCGTCACGGTCCTCACCGGCTATCTGGGTGCAGGCAAGACGACGCTGCTCAACCGGATTCTCTCGGAAAACCACGGTCAGAAGTACGCGGTCATCGTCAATGAATTCGGTGAAATCGGCATCGATAATGACCTGATCGTCGGCGCGGACGAAGAAGTGTTCGAAATGAACAATGGCTGCGTCTGCTGCACGGTGCGCGGCGATCTGATCCGCATCCTGTCGGGCCTGATGAAGCGCAAGGGCCGTTTCGACGCCATTATCGTGGAGACGACCGGTCTGGCCGATCCCGGCCCGGTGGCTCAGACCTTCTTCGTCGACGAAGAGGTCAAGGCGCGCACCTATCTCGATTCCGTCACGGCTCTGGTCGATGCCAAGCATTTCAAGTCGGCGCTGGATGCCGACCGCGTGGTCAAGGAACAGATCGCTTTTGCCGACCATGTGATCCTCAACAAGACCGATCTGGCGACGCCGGAAGAACTGAACGAGGTCGAGGCGCGCATCAAGGGCCTCAACCCGCTGGCCACCATTCAGCGCGCCGAACGTTCGGGTGTGGAGATCAAGAGCCTGCTCAACCAGCACCGCTTCGATCTCGACAAGATGGAGTCGATCGCCAACCATCACGAGCACGGCCCGGACTGCGGCGATCATTGCGACCATGATCACGGTCATGATCATCATGACCATCATGGCCACGGTCACCACCATCACGGCCATGCGCATAATCCCGCCCACGGCGAGCCGGGCCATGTGCATGACGAGCATTGTGGTCACGATCATGGGCATCACTCCCATGACCACGCTCATTCTCATGGCCACCTGAACCCGATCCATGACGACGAAATTCGCTCGGTGTCGCTGTCCTCGGAAAAGCCGGTCGATGGCGTCAAGTTCACCAAGTGGCTGGATAAGTTACTGGCGGAAAAGGGTCAGGACATCCTGCGCGCCAAGGGCATACTCAACGTCAAGGGCGAGGAAAAGCGTCTGGTTTTTCAGGCCGTGCACATGATCCTCGAAGGCGAGTTGCAACAGCCGTGGCGCGAAGGCGAAAACCGCCTGAGCCGCGCCGTGTTTATTGGTCGCCACCTCGATGACGCCGCCCTGCGCGCCGGGTTCGAGGCCTGCATCGCGCAGTAAGCCTTACATCCTCCCCTGCGATAGCGGGGGAGGTGGCGCGACAGCGCCGGAGGGGGCGTGCGTCTCGGCTCTGGCTTTTCCGATGTCTTCCGTGTAAGCCCCCTCCGTCTTTTGCCTCCGGCAAAATCCACCTCCCCCGCTATCGCAGGGGAGGATGTATAAGGATTGCCCATGCCCTTCGCTTTTGAAAAACATTTCAACGAATATGTCGTCGCCACCCTGTTCGACTCCGCCGATGAGCCCGTGGCGGCGTTGGGCGACGGGCGCGTGGTCTTTCCGGACGCCGACGCCGAATTCGACGCCCATCCCAATGCCGGTATATTGAGCGCCGCCATCCACCCGTCGGGCGTCGGCATCGTCACCGGCGGCGATGACGGTCGCGTGGTGTGGACGACCAGGGAATCCGGTCCCATCGAACTGTTCGCCGCCAAGAGCGCGTGGTTCGACGCCCTGGCCGTCAGCGACAACGCCATGCTGATCGCCGCGGTGGCCGGCAAAAAGGTCCATGTTTACGACGCCAACAAAAAGACGGCGGTGATCTTCGAGCATACCTCCAGCCTGTCGGACATTACCTTCGACGCCAAGGGGCGCAAGCTCTACGCCGCGACCTACAACGGCGTGGCCGTGTGGTTCTCGCGCATCGCGCAGCAAAAGCCGGTCATCCTCAAATGGCCCGGCTCGCACACCAAGATCGCTATTTCGCCGGACGACAGGTTCGTCATGACCGCCATGCAGGAAAACGCCCTGCACGGCTGGCGCATTGCCGATGCCAAGGACATGCGCATGGGCGGCTATCCGGCCAAGATCAAGTCGATCGGCTTCTTCGCCAAGGGCAAGTTGCTGGCCACTTCGGGGGCGAATGGTGCCGTGGTGTGGCCCTTCCTGAAGGCCAACGGTCCCATGGGCGAAGAAGCCTCGGAGATCAATGCCGAGGAATCGACCATGGTGTCGGTCGTCGCCGGCGCACCGGAAGACACGCTGCTGGCGGCGGGCCTTGAGGACGGGCGCGTGTGGCTGGCCGAACTCACCTCGACCGGGATCGACTGGATTCGCCGCGAAAAGGGCGCGCCGATCACGGCGCTGGCCATATCCAATGAGGCCAATCGCTTGATCTTTGGCGACGAAGACGGCAACCTGTGGGTATATGAGGCCGAGTAATCGGCGTCCGCACTTCTAAGTATCGGGGCGTATCTTGGCGGGGAAGGCTAAAAAAATCGGCATCGGGCGGCTGCTCGTCTTCGTCGTGGTGGGCGGTTTCGCCTTCAGCGTGGCGTCGGTCGCCGTGCACCGTTTCCTGCCCGTGCCCGTCACCTTCCTGATGGTGCAGCGTATTTTCGAGGGCAGGGGCTACCATCACGAATGGGTGCCGCTGTCGCGCATCGATGACGACCTCAAGGTGGCGGTGATCGCCGCCGAGGATTCCAAGTTTTGCTCGCACTACGGCTTCGACATGAACGCCATCGAGAAGGCTCAGCGCAGCAATGCGCGCGGCCGGAAGGTGCGCGGCGGCTCGACCATCTCGCAGCAGACCGCCAAGAACGCCTTCCTCTGGCCGCAGCGCTCCTATGTGCGCAAAGGCGTGGAGGCCTATTATACGCTCCTGATCGAGACCCTGTGGCCCAAGACCCGCATCATGGAAGTCTATCTTAACAGCGCCGAATGGGGCCCCGGCATCTATGGCGCGGAGGCCGCCTCGCAATACTGGTTCGGCAAGTCGGCCTCGGACCTGTCGTCGCAGGAGGCCTCGCGTCTGGCGGCCATCCTGCCCAGCCCGCTCAAGTGGAAGGCCGCCAGGTCGGGCAAGTATGTGAAAGGCCGATCGGGAAAAATCCGCGCCAATGCCGGCGTCGTTCGCCGCAACGGCATCGGGACGTGCGTGCTTTGATAAGTCGTTCCATCCTCAACCGCTCTTGACGAATGGTTAAAACAGGCGTCACCCTCCGTCCGAATTTTTGATCTTCAGGAGGGTATTGATGATGCGGCGTCTTCTGGTTTCCGTGGCGGGTCCGGCGATTGTGGCCGGCGTGTTGTTGTCGGGCTGCGCGACCGCGCCCGCCGCCCCTCCGGCGATCCAAACCCCTCAGGCTCCGGCCCTGACCGAAACCCCGGCCCCGCCGCCCGCCGCCGGTCCGACGGCCGCCGACGCCAAGGCCTATGTCGAGGAAGCCGAAAAGAAGCTGGGCGACCTCGGCGAATACGCGGCGCATGTTCAGTGGGTGCGCAACACCTATATCAACCACGACACCATGTGGCTGGAAGCCAAGGCCAATGCCCAGGTCACCGAGGAAGGTGTCAAATACGCCATGGGCGCGGCGAAGTTCAACGACGTCGCCGTCGATGCCGACACCCGCCGTAAGCTCAACCTGCTGCGCCTGTCCCTGACCCTGCCGGCCCCGGACCGTCCCGGCGCAGCCGAGGAAATGGCCAGACTGTCGACCTCGCTCGATTCCACCTTCGCCACGGGCAAGTTTACCTATAAGGGCAAGGTCTACAATGTCGACGAAACCACGAGGGTGATGGCTGAGTCGCGCGATCCGGCGACGCTGCGCGCCATGTTCGACGGCTGGCGCACCATTTCGGTGCCGATGAAGGCCGACTATGTCCGTCTGGCCGAACTGGCCAACGAAGGGGCCAAGGGGCTGGGCTTTGCCGATACCGGCGCGCTGTGGCGCTCGAACTACGACATGGCGCCGGATGCGTTTGCCGCCGATACCGACCGCCTGTGGGGTCAGGTCGAGCCCTTTTACAAGAACCTGCACTGCTATGTCCGCAGCCGCCTGAACGAGAAATACGGCGACGCGGTGCAGCCGAAGTCCGGCCCGATCCGCGCCGACCTGCTCGGCAATATCTGGGCGCAGGACTGGGCCAATATTTACGACATCGTTGCGCCCAAGGGCATGAAGGGCTCGTCCTATTCGCTTGACAAGCTGCTGGTGCAGAAGAAGTATACGCCGGAGAAGATGGTCAAGACCGGCGAGATGTTCTACACCTCCATCGGCCTCGACCCGCTGCCCCAGACCTTCTGGGAACGCTCGATGATCACCCGCCCGCGCGACCGCGAAGTGGTGTGCCACGCCTCGGCCTGGGACGTCGATAATCTCGACGACATCCGCATCAAGATGTGCACGCAGGTCAATGGCGAGGACTTCTACACGATCCACCACGAGCTGGGTCACAACTACTATCAGCGCGCCTACAAGAACCAGCCCTTCCTGTTCAAGAACGGCGCGAACGACGGTTTCCACGAAGCCATCGGCGACTTCATCGGCCTGTCGTCGGTGACGCCGGTCTATCTCAACCAGATCGGCCTTTTGAACAAGGTGCCGGGCGAGGAAGAGGACATCCCGTACCTGCTCAAGATGGCCCTGCAAAAGGTGGCCTTCATGCCGTTCGGCCTGATGGTCGATCGCTGGCGCTGGGAAGTCTATTCGGGCAAGATCACCCCGGCGCAGTACAATACGCGCTGGTGGGAACTGGTGCAGCAGTATCAGGGCCTTGTACCGCCCAGCGTGCGCCCGACCGACGCCTTCGATCCGGGCGCCAAGTACCACGTGCCGGGCAACGTGCCCTACACGCGCTACTTCCTGGCCCACATCTATCAGTTCCAGTTCCAGGAAGCCGCTTGCGCGCAGATCGGCTGGACCGGGCCGCTGCACCGCTGCTCGATCTACGGCCACAAGGAGGTCGGCCAGAAGCTGAACGCCATGCTGGAAATGGGGCAGTCGAAGCCGTGGCCGGAAGCCATGGCGGCCTTCACCGGCAAACGCGAGGGCGATGCCTCGGCGGTGGCGGAATATTTCAAGCCGCTCAACGAGTGGCTGGTGAAGCAGAACACCGGTCAAAGCTGCGGGTGGTAAAATCTCATCTCGACGGCTTACCGTCGAGATGAGAGATGACCGCCGAATAGATTTTTGATGGCTGAGCCTGTGGAATGAGCAAGGGGCGACGGGAAACCGCCGCCCCTTGTGTTTCATGAGGTGCCTATGCCGTTGCCGAGCGGATTGTCCGATCAGTTGAACGAGATCAGCCTGTGGTTTTCGGCCCTGCCGTGGGGCGGGCACTATGTCTTCGATCAGGCCCTGATGGCGTTTCTCACCGCCGGATTGGTGCTGGCCCTGACGCAGACAGGCGAGCGGTTTTTCAGATCGTTGCTGATACTGGCCGGGCTGGCGCTGCTGGTCGGCGTTTTGGGCTTCGGCGTGCCGGCGGGACAGTTGCTGATGGCCCTGCATCTGGAAGATACGCCGCGTCAGGCCTGGGTACTGGTGCGCTGGTGCGGGCTGTTCGCCGGGGTGTACTTCGTTTGCGCCCTGATTGGATATGTGATCGGGCGTATGGTCAGGGCGCTGACGCCCGGACGCAAAAACCGCCGCAGCGGGTCAGGCTGGCGGCGGTTGCACTGGCGGGATGCGTGAATTGTCCCTCGCCCCTACGGGGAGAGGGATGCCCGGAGGGCAGGGTGAGGGGGCGAAACACCCAGCTTGTGGCCTTCCCCCCTCACCCGGCCCAAAGACTATCGTCTTCGCGCCACCCTCTCCCCGCAGGGGCGAGGGGATTAAAGCGGTTAGGCCAGCTTGATCTCTCTGAGGCGTTGCTGAAGGAAGTCGTTGGCCGTGATCGACTGACCGGCGTACTGATCCGGGCGGTCTTCGGAGATGCAGCCCGGCAGGGTCTCGATCAGATACGGGCTTTCAAAGTGCAGGAAGAAGGGCATCGAATAGCGTGAGAAGCCCTTGCGCCCCTCCGCCGGATTGACCACACGGTGGATGGTCGAGGGCAGGACGTGGTTGGTCAGGCGCGACAGCATGTCACCTATATTGATGACGATGGCGCCCGGCGGGGGCGTGATGGGCAGCCACGAGCCGTCACGATCCAGCAGTTGCAGGCCCGGCTCCTCGGCCCCCATCAGCAGCGTGATGGCATTGATGTCGCCATGCGCCCCGGCGCGCACCGAAGCGCCCGCCTCGGTCACTGGCGGATAGTGCAGCATACGCAGGATCGAATTGCCGTACTTCACCTTGTCGTCGAAGAAATCCGGCGCGAGTTTGAGGTGGATGGCGATGGCCTTGAGCACCTTCTTGCCCAGATTGTCCATCTCGGCATAGAGGGTCTGGAAGGTCGGCTTGAAGGCCGGCACTTCGGCCGGCCAGACATTGTCGGCCATGTGGTCGCGGTAGGGATGATCGGCCGGCAGGTCGCGCCCGACGTGCCAGAACTCCTTGAGATCATGCGCCTTATAGCCCTTAGCGGTCTCGATGCCGAAGGCGGTGTAGCCGCGCTGACCGCCGCCCTTGCGCCCGTCATACTTTAGCTTGGTCTCGACCGGCAGGTCGAAGAACTCTTTCGTCAGGGCATAGGCCTTATCGACCAGTCCCTTATCCAGCCCTGCGCCGTTCGGCTCGAACAGGCCCGACAGCACCGCAAAGCCGTAGCGCTCGAACGACGTGCCCAGCTTCTGCGAAAAGGCCGCCAGATCGGTGTCGTACAGCGACAGCGGCACGGGCTCGATAGACGGCGCCGTGGACAAGGGAGCGGAATCGTAGAGGGCGGTAGGGGACGACATCATGCCGGGGGGTGCCTTCGGTCTTTTCAGATGAAACGTTTAATATCGACCTTTATGACGTTTGCATGTCGCCCACGCAAGCGGCCAAATAGCGCATCCCCAAAAGTGGGAACCGGTTTTGGGATAAGATGCGCGACTAAATGTCGACTGAATAACTTTATCACAGTTGGCTATTTATATACACTCTCAGGCGATTTTTCGATTGCGCCGGTCGCGCAGGTGTCGTTTTGATGCCCTAAGGCGATTCATCGCATAATCGTGTTCGTTATATCGGGTCCGGCGGCAAGGTGGGCAGGTCCAGTCAGAGTATAGGTCGTTTTGTGGCGGCGGGCATAATCGCCCTGTCGGCGCTTTTCTGTGCCCCCGCCTACGCCCAGCTCCTGCCTGATGAGCCTGCCGGGGCCGAGGCGCTGGAAGGCATCGATCCGGCCCTGCAACCCGTCAATTCGACCAAGGCGCTGAGCACATCGGAGCAGTCCGTGGTGCGCGTGCTGGTCGTCTATCGCGGCTATGGCGGCGTACCGCTCGATTCCGTCGGCATGGGGTCGGGCTTCGTCGTTGCGCCCGGCTATATCGTCACCAACTACCACGTCATCGAAACGCCGCCGGAAGCCACTTCGGCGGAAATCTACATCGTGCCGCATAAGGGCACGAACACCACCTATCAGCAGGTGACGCTGGTCAAGCCGTGGCTGGAGGGCGATCTGGCCCTTCTGCGCGCCGAAGGCCTGAAAATCCCGCCGTTGAAACTGTCGCTGGTGCCGCAGAAGAACCAGCGCATCGTGGCTATGGGCTATCCCGGCATCACCGACCGCCTGCTCAAGCGTGGCGGCACCGAACTTCTGGAGCCCGCCGACGCCTATGTGACGCAGGGCTCGATCGCCCTGTTCGCCTCGACCAATCCCGACGGTTCGCGCGTCGACACCCTGTTCCACACCGCGCCGATCAATCCCGGCAATTCCGGCGGACCGCTGATGGACGAATGCGGTCAGGTGGTCGGCGTCAACACCTGGTCGGCGGTATCCACCATGTCCGAAGGCGGCGATATGGATGTTCCGGCGGGACAGTATGTCGCTACCCACGTGTCGGCCCTCTACACCTTCCTGCAATCGACCGGCATTTCGGTGCAGACGACGTCCGAGCCGTGCTACGCCAAGTCGGAAGACGAGATCATCAAGGACGAGGGGCTGTCGCGGGCGCTGGCTGCCTATCGCGACGCTCAGGCCAAGCGCCTTGAAGAACAGCGCAAGGCCGAGCAGATGAACGCGGTCATGGATCAGTTGCAACTGGGCGCGCTGGTCCTGCTGTCGGTGCTGGTCGTGGTGCTGATCGCCCTGATCATCCGCCGCCGCCATCCGCCGAAGGAGAAGGACGCGCCGACGGCCTACAGTGTGCCAACGGCCGATGATCCGCAAGGGCTCGCGCCTGTGGCGTCGCGCGTGGCCAAGGCCAAAACCGAAAAGGTTCATCACAAGCATCCCTTCCCGTGGGGCTGGATCGCGCTGGCCGTCTTCGTCGTGCTGATCGCGCTGGCCTTTGTCCTCCGCGAAAGCCCGGCGGTGCAGAAGATGTCGCAAAAGGCCGAGGCCGACGCCGCCAAGACCGGCCCCGCTATCGTGCGCCTGACCTGCGATGTGGACCTTAAGGCTTCGCCCAGGCCGCTGCCGGGTGTCGGGCCGACCGATTTCGAATTCGACGCCGCCCATGCCTGCGTCAACGGGCGCACGCCCTATGAGACTCAGTCCAACGGCACGCTTCTTCGCTTCACCGTGTCGGAATCCGAGCCGATGGCGGCGCGGCTTGAGCTGTCGCGGGACGGCCTGACCTTCAAGCGCAGCGACTATCGCCTTAGCGCCGATCAGCACCGCGCCTACGTCTCGCAACGGGCGGCCCTGGGTTCGCTGCGCTGCGCGTCGGGTAAGGATAGCGGTCAGGCCGAGGCGTTGAAGGAAAACATGCGCAAGGTGCGTCAACTGGCGCAATCATTCCTGAACTTTGCGCCCGAAACCGAGACGGTCTGGCGCTGCCGCAAGGCCCCGGAACCGGCCGTTCAGAAGCCCTGATTACCGCCTCTTTATATATCCGGGCGATAAATTTACGGGGATCGGAGTTAATCCTTATTTCCCGAATATTGGCTATTTACGGGCTTCATCCTAGGTTCATGTAAAAGGGCTTAACTGTCCTCATCACCGGCGTGCATGAAGGCGTCGGAAGAACGCACAGGACTATGGAGAGACGACTATGCGTAACAAGGCTCTGATCGCACTGGCGGGCGTCGCGCTGATGACCGCCGCCTGCACCACCACCGACCCGCGTACGGGCGAGGTTGTGCGCGACAATACCAAGACCAACGCCATCATCGGCGCCGCCGTCGGCGCGGGCCTCGGCTACGCCACCAACACCAATAAGGGCGAGCAGGGCCGCAAGAACGCCGTCATCGGCGCGGGTATCGGCGCTCTGGCCGGTGCGGCGGTCGGCCAGTACATGGACAAGCAGCAGGCCGAGCTGCGCCGCGAACTGGCCGGGACCAATGTCACGGTGTCGCGCAACGGCGACAACATCATTCTGAACATGCCGTCTGACGTCACCTTCGCGTCGAACAGCGCTTCGATCGATTCCAGCTTCTACCCGGTGCTGAACGATGTGGCGACGATCCTGAACAAGTATCCGTCGACCTATGTCGATATCGTGGGGCACGCGGATTCGAGCGGTTCGGACGCCATCAACGAACCGCTGTCGGAAAACCGTGCAAATTCAACGGCGGGTTACCTGACCAACCGCGGTGTGGTCAGCCAGCGTCTGTTCGTTGCCGGCATGGGCTCGCGTCAGCCGATCGCGTCCAACAGCACGCCGGAAGGCCGCGCCAAGAACAGACGTGTGGAGATTACGCTACGCCCCGTCCAAGAATAACCTTTGGTTAACGTTTTTTGGTAGCCGAATGGCAACCGCTCTGAGATAAGATGGCGGCATGAAACCCACATGCCGCCTTCTTTCTGTCAACCGTGTATCCCTGATGGGAACGGCGCTGGATGTGGTAACCCCTGCATTAGTGATGGATTTCATCGCCGGGACGCGCGGGCGGCAGACGGTCATCGCCAATCACAATCTCCACAGCGTCTACCTCTTTCATAAACACGCCGAAATGCGCCGCTTTTACGCGCAGGCCGACCTGATCGAGATCGATTCCGTGCCCCTGATCATGTGGGGCAAGCTGATGGGGCACGAGATGACGCGCGCCAATCGCTGCACCTATCTCGACTTCCGCGACGAGTTCTGGGAGCGCGCCGCCGCCGAAGGCTGGCGCGTGTTCCATATCGGCGGGGCGCCGGAACACAACGAGCTGTCGAAGCAGGAAATCCTGCGCCGCCATCCGGGGGTCAATCTGGAGGTGCGCAGCGGCTATTTCAACGTGAAGGGCGCGGACAACGAAATCCTGCTCGCTGACATCGCCGCTCACGATCCGGACATTCTGCTGGTCGGCATGGGGATGCCGCGTCAGGAGCTGTGGATTCTCAACAATATGGACCGTCTGCCGGGCTGCGCCATCCTGCCGGTCGGGGCCGCTTTCGACTATGAGGCGGGAGTGATGTACGCCCCGCCACGCTGGGCCGGGCAGTTCGGCATCGAGTGGCTGGTGCGCTTCCTGCACGAGCCGCGCCGCCTGTTCAGCCGCTACTTCATCGAGCCGTGGTCGCTCATACCGTGTGCGCTCGACGATATTCGCGGACGCCGCCGCCTGCCTGTTAACCAATATGAAAGCCGCCCGCGCCACAATCCCTGAAAGACGCTGCGACAGCGTGAGGGTGTGTCATGAGTGCTGACCTGTTAAGGAATTTTGCGCCCGCCGGCGATCCGGTGAAGGGCAAGGTGGTGCTGATCACCGGCGGGACCGGCAGCTTCGGGCGCAAGCTGGTCGATACGCTGCTGAGCCGCTACGACCCGCGCAAGGTGATCATCTTTTCGCGCGACGAACTCAAGCAGTACGAGATGCGTCAGGCGCTGGAGGAGCGTTATGACGCGGCCAAGCTGTCGAAGCTGCGTTTCTTTCTGGGCGATGTGCGCGACCGTCCGCGTCTGGAACTGGCCTTTCGCGGCGTGGATGTCGTGGTCCACGCCGCGGCGTTGAAGCAGGTGCCGGCGGCGGAATATAACCCTTCCGAATGTATCGCCACCAATGTCAACGGCGCGGAAAACGTCGTCTGGGCCTGCCTGCAACAAAGGGTGCAGCGCGTGGTGGCGCTGTCGACCGACAAGGCCTGTTCGCCGATCAACCTCTATGGCGCGACCAAGCTGGCCTCGGACAAGATCTTTGTGGCCGCCAATAACCTGTCCGGCGATATCGGCACGCGCTTCTGCGCCGTGCGCTACGGCAATGTGGTCGGCTCGCGCGGGTCGGTGGTGCCCTATTTCAACCGCTTGATCGAACAGGGGGCGACCGAGTTACCCATCACCGACATGCGTATGACCCGCTTCTGGATTTCCCTGCCGCAAGGCGTCGATTTCGTCCTGTCGTGCATGGAAACGACGCGCGGCGGCGAGATCTTCGTCCCCAAGATACCGGCGACCACGGTCTGCGATTTGGCCACCGCCATGGCCCCGCAGGCGACGCACAAGGTCATCGGCATCCGTCCGGGCGAGAAGCTGCACGAGATCATGATTTCGGCGGACGACTCGCGCGCGACCTGGGAACTGCCCGACCGCTATTTCATCGAGCCGGAATTCGTCGAATACGCCCGCGATGCCGCCGAAACGACCGGCGCGACCAAGGTCGATGAGGGCTTTGCCTATTCCAGCGACATCAACCCCGAACGCCTGGATATCGAAGGCATCCGCGGCCTGATGAAGGCTTACCTCGCGTGACCAGCTTCTTGCCATACGGACGGCAGTCGATCGCGGACAGCGACATCGACGCCGTCGTCGAGGCGCTGCGTTCCGATTATCTGACCACCGGCCCGATGGTCGACCGTTTCGAGCGCGAACTGGCGGCCACGGTCGGGGCGAAGGAGGCGGTGGTCGTGTCGAACGGTACGGCGGCTCTCCATCTGTGCGTCATGACGCAGAACCTTAAGCCCAATGATGTGATCATCGTCCCGTCGATCACCTTCGCGGCCTCGGCCAATTGCGTGGCCTATTGCGGGGCGCAGGTGGTGTTTGCCGACGTCGATCCGCTGACCGGCCTGATCACCGATGAGACGTTCGACGCGGCGCTGGCGCTGATCGGTCCGCAGCAGCGCTTTGCCGGGGTCATCCCTGTGCATTATGCCGGGCGTCCGGTCGATCTCAGCCATATCTCTGCCGTGTGCCGGGAGCGCGGGGCCTTCCTTATCGAAGACGCCTGCCACGCGCTGGGGACCATGG
The DNA here is from genome assembly GCF_020535245.1 of Asticcacaulis sp. AND118. GTDB lineage: Bacteria > Pseudomonadota > Alphaproteobacteria > Caulobacterales > Caulobacteraceae > Asticcacaulis. Next base: position 352,113 of record NZ_CP084910.1, read on the forward strand.
GACCGCAAGGTTCTGCCGGTGCGTGTACAGCGTCCGACATGGCCATCTTCTCCTTCCACCCGGTCAAAACCCTGACCACCGGCGAGGGCGGGGCCATCACCACCAATGACCCTGACTTGGCGCGGCGTTTACGTCTTCTGCGCAGTCACGGCATCGAGCGCGATCCGGCCCGCTTCGAGGGGCTGGGCTATGGCGACAGCGACGACACCGGGCCGTGGGTCTATGAGATGCAGGCGCTGGGCTTCAATTACCGCCTGCCGGACCTCAACTGCGCCTTGGGCGTGGCGCAACTGAAGCGCCTGCCGGGGTTTATCGAACGGCGTAAAGCGCTGGTGGCAGCTTATCAGGCCGCACTGGCACAGACGAACCTGCCCGTGGCGTGGACGCCGCCGGCAGAGGGCGACGATCCGGTGCTGCACCTGTTCGCGCCGCGCATCGACTTTGCCGCCGTGGGCAAGACGCGCGCCGAGGTTATAGCTGGCCTACGCGAACGCGGTATCGGTACGCAGGTCCACTATATCCCCGTGCACCGTCAGCCGTATTGGCAGACGCGGCAACTGCGCCCGCGCGACCTGCCCGGCGCGGATGAATTCTACCGTTCGACCCTGTCCCTGCCGCTCTATGCCGATATGCGCGACGCCGACCCCGCGCGTGTCGTCGCGGCGCTGAAAGAGGTGCTGGGATGACCCCAAAGAATGCTCCCGAAATCTCTATCGCCGGGCGCAAGATCGGTACGGCCCACAGCCCCTACATCATCTGCGAATTGTCGGGGAACCATAATGGCTCTCTCGACCGGGCGCTGGCTCTGGTCGATGCGGCGGCCGACACCGGCTGCGACGCCATCAAGCTCCAGACCTATACCGCCGACACCATCACGCTGAAATCCGACCGCCTGGAGTTCCGCATCAATGGCGGGCTGTGGGACGGGCGCACCCTGTACGATCTTTATGACGAAGCCCATACGCCGTGGGACTGGCACCCGGCCCTGTTCGAGCGCGCGGCGAAGCGCGACGTGACGATGTTCTCCTCGCCCTTCGACGATACGGCGGTCGATTTCCTCGATGGCCTCGGCGCGCCGGCGTTCAAGATCGCTTCGTTCGAACTGATCGACCTGCCGCTGGTCGCCTATGCGGCGTCCAAGGGCAAGCCGCTGATCATGTCGACCGGCATGGCCAATCTGTCCGAGATCGAAGCGGCTGTCGCCATCGCGCGCCAGCACGGCACGGGCGAGATCGTGCTGCTGCATTGCGTCAGCGAGTATCCGGCGCGCATCGAAGACGCCAATGTCCGCGTCGTCCCCGATCTGGGGGCGAAGTTCGGCTGTCCGTCGGGCCTGAGCGACCATACGTTCGGCACGGCGGCCTCGGTGGCCTCGATTGCGCTGGGCGGGTGCGTGATCGAAAAGCACTTCACGCTGGCGCGCGCCGATGGCGGCCCGGATTCGGGCTTCTCGCTGGAGCCGGACGAGTTTACGGCGCTGGTTCGCGACTGTAAGGACGCCTGGGCGGCGTTGGGGCGCGTCCATTACGATCTGGTCGGGTCCGAGCGCACCTCGCGCACCTTCCGCCGCTCGCTCTATGTCGTGGCGGACGTCAAGGCGGGGGAAGCGTTCAGCAAGGCCAATGTGCGCTCGGTGCGTCCGGGGCTGGGCCTGCCGCCGGTGCGCCTGTGGGATGTGCTGGGGAAGACGGCGGCGCGCGATATCGTCAGCGGGGAGCCGCTGAGCGAGGATATGATTGGCTGAGTGCGCTGTGGCCGGGATTTTTATAAACCACGGAAAACACAGACTCTGAGCGCTGAATAATTGCTGAAGATCAAGTTGCCGACAAACGGCTTGGTCAATCTGAATAAGGCTTAAGCACCCCCTGGCAGAGGCTCCTCACTAACGTCCGGAGATGGGCCAGCCTCCGCCGACGCGAGTTGTTCACTGAGAAGGCGTTGTAGTAGGGCGTGAAGAGGGGCTAAGTCCACGTTGCCGGTTGCTGCAAGGCTTTGATCGGCTACCCTAAGACCTGCGTAATATTCTGGTCTATTTGCCGTAATCAATTCCGGTAAGATAGGTGTGCCAGGTAGCCAGCCGCCTGCCTTTGCACAAATAACATAATGGCAGGCAACGCGCGCTGTCCGACCGTTTCCATTGATAAATGGATGGATATAATTCAGCTTCCACAGTACATAAGCGGCTAGCCCAATAGGGCCGCTGCTGTTCCACATGAAGTTCACTTCATTGGTGAACATTTGCATATGCGCCGGCACTTCCCACCACGGCGGTGGTAGATGATTGCCTACCCTTACCTCGCACGGCCTAAATTCGCCTGCGCTAGGATGCAGGCATGTAATAGCGTGATAATTTAATGCTTTCAAAATCTGATTTGAAAGCAATGGGTGCCTAGCATCAATCGACGCTCTAACGATGGATCGAAGAAAGCTATATTGGCGGTCGAGGTTTTCAGCCGCTAGCTGCTGATAGATTGGATTGTTTTCAGTGCCAACGAGTGAGTGAACAAACATGCGCTATTAAGCGGGCTTGCCGTCCATACGTTCCAAAGCCTGTTCCACCTGATGCTTGGTGAACGGGTGGTTTTTCGGCAAATTGCCGAACACAAACGAAACGCGTTGATTACGGATTTCTTCCGGGGTCATTTCCACTTTGGCTGCCGCTTGGAGTCGCTTAAGCAACGCGGCATCGTCTACGATGTCGAAGGGCATGGTTGGTTCCTGATTCTGGAAGGCGTATACGTATAAAAAGTTAACAGCACGATGTACATTCCACTCAGCGGCTGTCAACTCACAACATTCGAAATTACAGAAATTGAATTAACGAGAGGTTGATTCCGTTCTGATTGATTGCGCGACCTTACGACGTGTCGTCGTCCTCGGCGGTGAGCAGGGCCTCAATCTCGTCTTCGGACATCAGACCTTCGAGCATCTGTAACATGCCCTCGATTTGCTGACGCGACGTCGCAGGCTGGGGCTTCATGACCAAAGCGCGGGCAGCGATTTCGGATTGCGTCGGGGCCGGAACGGAAACGGGCAACGCCACGGATAACCCGGCCGGCCTTTGCGTATCCCGTCGTGGCGTCACTTCGACAGCGTGCCGGTTGCTGCGGACTTCGGCGGCGTCGATGCGGGCATAGAGCCGTTCGATCATCAGGGCGCGGCGGATGCCTTTTTCGATGTCTTCGCCGGTTTCCGGATCGTCGATCTTTTCGAGACCCAGCAGCATACGGTCGGCGAAGGCGCGCAGTCGGTCGCGCCGGTCTTCGGGCGTCAGGGGTTTGGTTGTGCGCTCCGCGTGGGTCATGGAGGGAGGATAGGGCACGGTGAAACGGCGGGGATAGATTTTCTTGAAAGCGCGAAGCGCAAAGAGAAAACCACCCCACCACCACATCTCACTCACTGCGTTCGCTCGTGTGGTCCCCCTCCCCGCCAGCGGGGAGGTATGAAGGGGGGAGCTTTGAAGTTACGGGTGCAGGGGCGATGCCCCTGCCCGCCGGAGGCCCCGTCTTCCCGCTATACCCCGTCGATCAGAGGGGATAGACTGTGCCCATGAACAAACCCACCAAACCCCCAGCTAATAAAACTGTTGTCGGCGGTGGCGCCAGGAAGGTGCTGTACGCGCTGAAGACCGCCACGCGCATAGGTCTCGACAATACGGCCAAGGCGCTGACGGCGAAGAATGCCTGCAAGGCGTGCGCGCTGGGCATGGGCGGGCAGAAGGGCGGCATGACCAACGAGGCGGGGGAATTCCCCTCGGTATGCAACAAGTCGATCCAGGCGCAGTCGACCGACATTCAGCCGGGGATACCGCCGGAGGTGATCGACCACAGTCTGGCGGACCTGCGCGAGCTGGACGGCCACGAACTGGAGCATCTGGGGCGGCTGGCCTTTCCGGTCTACAAGGCAGCCGACAGCGACCGTTACGTGCCGGTGGACTGGGAGTTCGCGCTCGATCTGGCGGCGCGGCGGTTCGCGGAAACGTTGCCTGAGCGCACCGTCTTCTACTCTTCGGGGCGGTCGTCGAACGAGGCGGGCTTCGTGCTGCAACTGCTGGCGCGGCTCTACGGCACCAACAATGTCAACAACTGCTCCTATTATTGCCATCAGGCGACGGGAGTGGGGCTGGATGCGACCATCGGCACCGGCACGGCGACGGTCGAGATGGAGGACCTCGATCGCTGCGACTTTATTCTGGTCATCGGGGCCAATCCGTCGTCGAACCATCCGCGCCTTATCCATAAGCTGAAAGGGGTGAGGGACCGCGGCGGCGAGGTGGTGATCATCAATCCGGCCAAGGAGCCGGGGCTGGTGCGTTTTGCCTTGCCTAAGAGCGTCAGATCGATGGTGTCGGGCGGCGACTGGATCGCGTCGGATTATCTGCAACCGCGCATCGGCTCGGACCTGGCCGTGCTGAAGGGACTGCTCAAGGCGGTGCTGGAAATCAGTGCACAGGACGACAGGTTCATCAACGACCATACCGAAGGTTTTGCCGAACTGCGCGCCGACATAGAGGCGGCGGACTGGGGCGAGATCGAGACGCGCACGGGGCTGGCGCGCGAAGACATCCGGCGGGTGGCGGGGCTCTATGCCAAGGCGAAGTCGGCGGTGATCGCCTGGGGTATGGGGATCACGCACCATCTCAACGGCGTCGATAATGTCGAATATATCGCCAATCTGTGCCTGATGCGCGGGCAGATCGGGCGTCCGGGGGCGGGGCTTTTGCCGTTGCGCGGTCATTCCAACGTGCAGGGCATCGGCACGATCGGCGTCAAGCCGGTGCTGGCCGCCGAGGTGCTGGACCGCATGGAGCAGACGCTGGGCGTTACGCTGCCGCGCGAAAAGGGCCTCGACACCATGCGCGGCATGGAGGCCGCCCATCGCGGCGAGATCGACGCGGCATTGATCATGGGGGGCAACCTGTACGAGGCCAATCCCAACAGCCGGTTTGCCGAAGAGGCCTTTGCGCGTATCGGCTTCAAGCTGTACCTGACGACGACGCTCAATCGTGGCCATGTCTACGGCCACGACGACACCGAAGCGCTGATCCTGCCGGTGACGGCGCGCGACGAGGAGTGGCAGCCGACGACGCAGGAATCGATGTTCAACTTTGTGCGCCTGTCCGACGGCGGCATCTGCCGGCTGAAGTCGGTGCGGCCGGAGACGGACATCCTGTGCGATCTGGCGCGGCGGCTTTTGCCCGATAGTTCGGTCGATTTCGAGGCCTTCAAACAGCACCGCACCATCCGCGAAGCCATTGCCCGCATCGTGCCGGGAATGGAGGACCTCGCCGATATCGACGTGGCCAAACGCGAATTCCATATCCGCGGTCGCGTCCTGCACGCGCCGGACTTCAAAACGCCGTCTGGCCGGGGCCGCTTCATCGTGCGCGACCTGCCGCCGGTGCAGGGCGACCTGCTGCTGACCACGGTGCGCTCGGAAGGGCAGTTCAACTCGATCATCTATGAGCGCACCGACAGCTATCGCGGCATGGACCGGATGGACGTGATGATGAATGCCGAGGACATGGCCGGTCTGGGTTTGAGCGACGGTGAGGCGGTGGTGGTGGAATCCGCCCACGGCGTGATGAGCGGCGCACGGGTGCGGGTGTTCGATCTGGCGCGTGGTTCGGTCATGGCCTACTACCCGGAGGCCAATGTGCTGACCGGCACGGCGGTCGATCCGCGCAGCCGCACCCCGTCGTTCAAGGCCACGCCTGTGCGGGTGCGAAAAAACGCCTGACGCCCTCTTGTAATCCGCCTGTCACCATCCCTAATCATAGTGGACGGGTTGACGGATGGGGCAATATGAAAACGCTGATGAAGTGGATCGGACGGCTGCTGACAGCGCTCGTCCTCCTGGCAGGTCTGGCCTATGCCGGTGCGTGCGGCTACCTCTATGTGGTTCAGCGCGACAAGCTTTACATCACACCGCACGCCGAGATACGCCCGAACGTCGCCGAGGTGCCGGGCATTCGCGACATCCGTCTCAAGACACCCGATGGCGAGACGCTTCAGGCCTGGTATCTGCCGCCGAAACCGGGCCAGCCGCTCTATCTGTTTTTCGGCGGTCAGGGCCGCCGGCTGGATGAGCAAAGCCACCGCTATGTCGAGATGCATAAGCGCGGCGAGGGCTTTCTGGCCCTGGCCTATCGCGGCTTTTCGGCCTCTACCGGCAAGCCGACCGAGGACGGCCTGTTTATGGATGGGCTGGTGGCCTATGACTGGTTGAAGAGGTCCGGTTATCAGCCGGAGCAGATCGTCATCCACGGCCATTCGCTGGGTTCAGGCGTAGCAACCTATGTAGCGACGCAGCGCCCGGCGCGCGGCCTGATCCTCGAAGCGCCGTTCACGGCAGCGTCCGATATCGGGCAGGAACGTTACCCCTATATTCCGGTCGAGATGCTGATGCTGGACAAGTTCGCCAATCGCGACCGCATCGGCTTTGTGCACATGCCGATCCTGATCGTACATGGCGACAGGGACGACATGATCCCCTTCGCGCACGGCGAGCGTCTGTATGCGCTGGCCCCGCAACCCAAGACCTTCAAGCGCATGGTGGGTGAAGGCCATTCGACCCTCACCCGCGCGGGTATCTATGGCGTCTATGACGACTGGCTGAAAACCCTGCCCTAATATCGCTCCAGCGGCAGATAGGCGCACAGGTCGCCCGCCCTGGTCGCCGGTGCGTTCGGCAGGCGGCGGATCAGCACGTCGCTCTGGGCAAAGACGGCGATCAGCGAGGAATCCTGATCGGCAAAGGGACGCAGGGCCGGGCGACCCTCGCCATCCGTCACAATGCGCCCGCGCAGCCAGGTTTCGCGCGGCCCGTTAGCGGAAATATCCACGGCGGCGGGCAGGCTCAGGGCCGTGTCGCGTGCGGATTGGCCCAAAGCGGCCTCGATCCACGGCTTGAGGAACAGTTGCGCGCAGACCATGCTGGATGCCGGATTGCCGGGCAGGCCCAGCACGCGACGGCCATCCTCAAGCACACCGGTCCAGGTCGGCTTGCCCGGACGGATATTGATGCTGGCGAAGTCGATGACCAGCCCCAGCCGCTCCAGCGCCGGTTTGACCAGATCGTAGTCGCCGACGCTGGCCCCGCCGATCGTGACGATCAGGTTGGCCTCGGTGTCTTTCAGTGCGTCGTGAATGACATCGAGATCGTCGCTTTCGACGCCGATGAAGCTGGCCTTGGCGCCCCATTGGCGGCACATGGCCATCAGGGCGAAGGAGCCGGACTCGAAAATCTGATCCTCGCGCGGCTCGCTTCCCGGCGCGACCAGTTCGTCGCCGGTCGACAGAATACTGATGCGCGGACGGCGCGCCACCTTCAGCGATTTCTGGCCCGCCGCCGCCGCCAGCGACAGCCGCCACGGATCGAGCCGCACCCCGGCTTCTAAGAGTTCGTGCCCGGCCTTGAAGTCCTGCCCCTTGGGGCGGATGTGCGTCTTGGGGTCGTTCCAGCCGTCGGGCTCGATAAAGACGCCCATGTCCGTGACGCGGACATTTTCCTGAATGACCACGGCCTTGGCCCCGTCCGGCACCGGTGCTCCGGTATAGATGCGCACGCACTGACCCCATTCGACGCGACCGTCGAAGCGCTTGCCCGCCGCGCTTTCACCGATCAGCGTCAGCGGAGACCCTTGCGCCACGGGGTCTGTCAGCGACTTGCAGATGGCGTAGCCGTCCATGGCCGAGGCGTCGAAGGGCGGCTGATCGCGGGTGGCCACGACCGGCTCGGTCAGGACGCGGCCCAGCGCCTTCGACAACGCCACCTTGCGCGGCTGAGGCGCGGGTGCGGCCTCACGCATGAAGGCGACGGCTTCATCAACGGGGATGCCTTTTTTCATTTCTCTAACAACCGGGGCATCAGTTCGACCATGTTGCAGGGGCCGTGTCGCGAATCGAGCTGCCAGCGAATGACCTTGTCCCAGCCGTCCTTGCAGGCGCCGTTCGAGCCCGGCAGGCAGAAGACGAAGACGCCGCGGATGATTCCCGCCAGCGCCCGCGATTGCAGGGTCGACAGGCCGACCGTCTGAAAGCTGACCATGTGGAAAATGGTCGAAAAGCCTTCGATGCGTTTGTCGAACATCGGCTCGACGGCTTCGGGGGTGATGTCGCGGCCGGTGATGCCGGTGCCGCCGGTCGAGATGATGGCATCGACATTACCGGACTCGACCCAGTTGGCGATAACCGTGCGGATATGGTCCTTGTCGTCGCGCACCAGTTCGCGCGCCGCCACATGATGACCGGCGGCGGCGATGCGCGCATCCAGCAGGTCGCCTGAGGTGTCGGTGTCGCGCGTGCGGCTGTCGGACACGGTGAGGACGGCGATATTGACAGGCTTGAACGGACGCTCGAAGTCGATGCGCCCCGCGCCGAGGTATGATTTTTCTTTTTCCGTAAGCTGCATTCTATCCTCCCGTCACCGACATGGTCCGGCGCGGTACGTAAGCCGTCGTAGGGGCGAATCGCCCGATGAAGAAGTCGTGCGCCTTGGGCTTGTGTCGCAGGGCGTTGGCGAAGGCGGCGGTCAGCGACGCATCGCTGGCGTCTTCGCGCAAAGCCGAACGCAGATCGACATGATCGTCCTGCCCCAGACACATGTACAGTTGCCCGGTGCAGGTGACGCGCACGCGGTTGCAGGTGTCGCAGAAATTATGGCTCAGCGGCGTGATCAGCCCCAGCCGCCCGCCGGTTTCGGCCACCTGGTAATAGCGCGCCGGCCCGCCGGTGGTGTCGCTGAGGGGGGTGAGGTCCCAGAAGCTGTGCAGTTCGCTCATCACATCGCGCAAGGAGACGAACTGATCCTCGCGGCCCGCGATTTCTTCGCCCAGCGGCATGGTCTCGATCAGCGAAATATCCATGCCGTGCGCGTGGGCGAATCGGATCATGTCGGGCAGATGCGCGCGGTTGTCCTGTTGCAGGGCGACCGTATTGAGCTTGACCTTGAGGCCCGATGCTTGTGCCGCCGCGATGCCGTCGAGCACCTTGGCCAGATCGCCGCCGCGCGTGATGCGGCGGAAGGTGGCGGGATCGAGGCTGTCCAGCGAGACATTGATGCGGCGGATGCCGGCCTCGGCCAGATGCGGCGCGGCGTCTTTCAGCAGCGTGCCGTTGGTGGTCAGGGTCAGTTCTTTCAGCCGGCCCTCATGGACCTGCCGCCCCAGCCGCTTGAGGAAATCGAGTATGCCCTTGCGCACCAGGGGCTCGCCGCCGGTGATGCGCAGCCGCTCGACGCCCTGATCGATGAGGAACAGGCTCAGCCGCTCCAGTTCCTCGAAGGTCAGCAGGTCGCGGCGCGGCAAAAAGGTCTGGTGTTCCGACATGCAGTAGGTGCAGCGCAGGTCGCAGCGGTCCGTCACCGAAATCCGCACATAGGAGATGCGGCGGTTATAGCCATCGGTCAGGATGGGTGTGGAACTCATGCCGTTGAAATAGCCGGAAAAACGCGGCGATGACAAGGCGCAGAGCGCAGGCGCGGCTTTACTTTTGCGTGTTTCCGCGCCACCTTCGGCTCACAAGCCCAACATAATCCGTAATACAGGGAAATGCCTCCATGAAACGCCGTGACGCCCTTGCGGGCCTGTCCGCTCTCGGTTTGTCCACCTTCATGACACCGGTATCATCGGCGACGCCCAAAACGAAGGCCGTGACGGTGACAACCACCAACGGTCCCGTGACGGGGCAGGTGAAGAACGGCACGGCGGTGTTTCTGGGACTGCGTTACGGCGATACCACGGCGCCGCCCTATCGCTTCTTGCCGCCGCGCAAACCGCAACCGTGGACGAAACCGATGCGGGCCGACACATACGGCCCGGCCAGTCCGCAGCAATCGACGCCCGACCCGTATGGCAAGAGCGAGGATTGTTTGTTTCTGAACGTGTGGACACCTGAGGCAGCCGCGCGCAATCCGAAAAGCGGGAGCCGATTTTCGGATTCAATTGCGCGACCAAAGGAAGCGAAAACCAAACGCCCGGTGATGGTCTATTTCCACGGCGGGGCTTATGCCAACGGCTCCGGCTCGCACGCCGAATATGAGGGCACGAACCTGTCGCAGCGCGGCGACGTGGTGGTGGTGACGGTCAACCACCGGCTCAATGCTTTCGGTTATCTCTATCTGGCGCGGCTGGAGCGGCTGATCACCGGTCAGCCGGGGCCGCTGGCCTTTTCGGGCAATTGCGGACAACTCGATCTGATACTGGCGCTCGAATGGGTGCGCGACAATATCGCGGCCTTCGGCGGCGACCCGGACAGCGTCATGGTCTTCGGCCAGTCGGGCGGCGGGGCCAAGATCGCCACCCTGATGGCCACGCCCAAGGCCGACGGCCTGTTCCACAAGGCGGCGACCATGAGCGGGCAGCAGGTCACAGCTTCCGGTCCCGGCAATGCTACGACGCGGGCCAGGGCGTTTCTCGGCGCGCTGGGTTTGAAGCCTGACGCCGAGGGGCTGAAGGCCGTGCAGACCCTGCCGTGGGAACAACTGGTGACGGCGCTCAAAGTCACCGATCCGGTGCTGGGGTCCGGTGGGGTCTATATGGGTCCGGTGCTGGACGAGACGATCCTGTTCCGCCACCCCTTCTATCCCGATGCCGCCCCGCAATCGCGGCACATCCCCATGATCATCGGCAATACGCTGAACGAAACCAAGGGTTTTCAAGGCAATGACCCGGCCTATAGTCATCTGACCTGGGCCGATCTCGCCGAAAAGATGCCACCCTCCTATCGCGTCGATATCGACCCCTGGGTGGTCATCGACACTTACCGCAAGCTCTATCCGCAGATGACGCCGACCGATGTCTATTTCGCCGCTACGACCGCCGGACGGTCATGGCGCGGGGCGATTATCGAGGCCGAGGAACGGGCGAAGATCAGCGCGAAAACCTATGTCTATCAGGCCAACTGGCAGAGCCCCAAGGACGGCGGCAAGTATGGCGCGCCGCACGCGGTCGAAATCCCGCTGGTCTTTCGCAATACCGCCGTGCCGAGCGCCATGACAACGGATTCAGAGGGCGCGCGCCGGATGGCCGACCTGTTCTCGGATGCGTTTATCGCCTTTGCACGGACGGGTTCGCCCCAGACGGCGGCCCTGCCCGAATGGACGCCCTACAGCCTGCCGAAGCGCGAGACGATGCTGATGGATGTGAAGCCGCAACTGGCCAACGATCCGCGCGGCGAAGAGCGCAAGCTGTTCGACAAGGTGCCGTTCGTGCAAGCCGGGACGTGACCCTTTCATCCTCCCCTGTAGCAAAGCGTACGGGGGAGGTGTCGAGCAAGCGAAGCGCGTCGAGACGGAGGGGGCATTCCTGCCGTTTTCGCCCCCTCCGTCAGCTCATTTCATTCGCTGCCACCTCCCCCGTACGCTTTGCTACAGGGGAGGATGTAGGCTACTGCGCCATATAGATGATCGGATAGGGATTGCCTGCCGCGTCCGTCTCCGACCGCCCGGTCACTTTGAACCCGCACTTTTCGTAGAACCGGACATTGCCCTCGACCTGTTCGTTGACCTCGACGATCAGCGGGCCCTTCAGCGCGCGGGCATGGGCGATCAGAGCGCGTCCGATACCGCGGCGCTGATAGTCAGGATCGACGAACAGCATGGCCAGCATATTTTCGCCGATCAGGGTGCAGAAGCCGGTGGGTTGACCTTCGTCCGACACCCACACCTCGCCGCCGGTCAGGCCTGCCAGCAGATAGGGCCGGTAAACGTCGATATCGCCCTCACTCAGGAAGTGATAGGCGGCGCGCACCGACTCTTCCCAGATGGTCATCAGGCGCATCATATCGGCGGTGGTTGCCCGACGAAGGATCAAGCGCCCAGCACCTTGTCGATCCAGCGCTGCGCCATCGCCGGCCATTGATCGTGGGTGCCGTCGCGTTCGCGCAGGGCGAAGCCGTGCGGGGCCTGCGGGAAGATATGCGCATCGACGTCGCCGCCGGTCTGCTGCATGGCCTTGATCAGGTTGAGCGCGTGATCGACCGGCACGATCTGATCGTGCAGGGCGTAGGCGAGGAAGACCGGCATCTGCGGAATACCGTGCGGCTCGCCGGCGATGCCGATGGGCCAGGCGTCGTAGAAGGCCTGTTTTTCGACCGGCGGATAGTCGGGCTTTCCCGCCGGCGCCTTATAATCGCGGTGGTTGGCGTTAATCGGCGCATAGGCGATCAGCACGCCTTTCGCCTTCTGGGCGTGCGGCTGGCAGGCCATGACACCGGCCAGATGCCCGCCCGACGACAGGCCGATATGCAGCAGAGGCAGGGGATCGAGGTCGTTGAGATAGTCCAGCGCGCTGATGCCGTCGCTCAGGGCGATGTCGTAGGGCCACAGGCCGCCGTCATTGTCGTCCTGACCCGGCAGGCGGTGCGTCAGCACATAGGCGTCGATGCCCTGTGCATTGAGCCACAGGGCGACTTCGACGCCTTCCCTGTCGTGGACGAGGTTGATATAGCCGCCGCCGCCATAAACGATCGCGCGGGCGCGCGCCGGAGCCGAAGTTGGGGCCTTGAACGCGCTCAGTTCGGCGCGGGTGACGCGCTTATAGACGCGGTCCGGCCACTGGCCTTCCGGGGCGTTCAGCGCGCCTTCCGACAGGGCTATGACGCGGTCGGGCGTGGGGGCTTCGGCGGGCAGGGCAGGGCGGGGCGTCGGCATGTCAGCTTGTCCTTCTTATGAGGGGCAAGCGGTAATGCTGAGGGGCAAAGGCGTCAACCTTCTTATACCTCCTCAGTTCACTGGGGAGGGGGACCGCACGACGCGCGTAGCGCTGGATGCGGTGGTGGGGGTTCTTACTTAAAAATTCACAAACAGTATGAGGGTAGGTTCGCAAGATGCCCCACCACCACATCTCACTCACTGCGTTCGTTCGTGCGGTCCCCCTCCCCAACAAGTTGGGGAGGTATAATGGGATTAAGCCGCTACCTGTTCGCGCGACAGGAGGGTTTGATACGCCCCTTCGACCGCCGTGATGACGCGCGGGTCGGTCGCCAGCGCTTCCGGGAAGACCTTCCGATAAGCGAGGAACGCCGCCACGTCGGCCACATCGTCGTTCAGACCCCTGCCCAGTGCGATCAGTTCGTCGGCCAGAGGATCGGTGATCGTCTCGCCCGCCACGGCCCTGGTGCGCACGAAACGCATCCACGCCGCCAATGGCACGCCAAACCGCGCCACATCCTGTCCCTTGTCCAGCGCTTCGGACAGCGACGACAGCAGTCGGATGGGCAGCTTTTGCGAACCGTCCCAGGCGATCTGCGACAGCAGGTGACGGATGGCCGGGTTGCGGAAGCGCTTGAGGATGGCCTCCGAATAGGCGACCAGATCGAGACCTTTCGGGGCTTCCAGCAGCGGCACGACGTCCGAGATCATCAGGTCGCGGGCCAGCGCCCCCAGTTCGGCGTCTTTCATGGCTTCGGACACGCTTTCGATACCTTTGTGCAGGCCGGTATAGGCGAGCGTCGAGTGCGGTCCGTTGAGCAGGCGCAGCTTGGCGCGTTCATAGGCCGGGACATTGTCGGTCAGGATGACCCCGACGCTGGCCCAGTCCGGACCACCGGCGTGGGCGTGTTCTTCGATCACCCACTGGGTGAAGGCTTCGCGCTGGATCGGCCAGGCGTCTTCGAGGCCGATGGCGTCCTTGACGCGCGCACGCAGCGCATCGTCGGTCGCCGGGGTGATGGAATCGACCATGGTGCAGGGGCAGGCCAGATCGGCCTCGATTTTTGCCGCCAGGGCCGCATCGAGCTTGGCTACGAAGGCCACAACGGCGGCCTTCAGGCGGTGGCCGTTCTTGGGCAGGTTGTCGCAGGGGATCAGCACGAAGGGCGCGACACCGGCGGCATAGCGGCGTCGCAGGCCTTCGGCGACGTAGCCGATATAGGACTTGGGCGTCTGCGGATGGGCGAGATCGTACACGATGTCGGCGTGGGCGAAGTCGAGTTCCCAGTTGGGATCGAGGCAATAGCCCTTTTCGGTGACGGTCGAGGTGACGATCTGCACTTCGGAGCGCGTCAGGCGCTCCAGGACGGCTTCGATGTCTTCGGGGCCGACCAGCACTTCGCGCATCGAACCGAGGATCTGATACGCGATCTTCTCATCGAGAATGGCCAGTGTGTAGAGACCGTCCTGCGCTTCAAGCGCGTCACGCACGCCCTTGGAATGCAGCGACACGCCGCAGATGCCCCAGCGCGGATCGCTGGCCAGCAGGGCATCGACAAAGGCCGCCTGATGCGCGCGGTGAAACGCGCCGGGCCCGAAATGGACGATGCCGACGGAGACCTTGGCCGGGTCGTAGGCGGGGGTGATGACCGCTGACTTGAGATCGGACAGGGTGGCAAGCGACAGGCGGGTCAAAGGGTTACTCCGTTTTTCCAGATGGCGATTTCGCGTTCTTCGTTCTTTTCGTTGTTCGACGGCTCGCCCGACGCCACGCGCAGGATCAGATCCATCAGGTCGTCCGTCGTCTCGTCCAGCGTCTTGCCTTCCAGCGCCTGACCGGCATTGAAGTCGATCCAGTGCGGTTTCTTTTCGGCCAGCGCCGTGTTCGACGCGATCTTCAGCGTCGGCGCGGGGAAGCCCAGCGGTGTGCCGCGGCCGGTGGTGAACAGCACGATCACCGCCCCTGCCGCCGTCAGGGCCGTCGACGACACCGCGTCATTGCCGGGCGCTTCAAGCAGGGACAGGCCCGGTTGCGTGGCGCGTTCGCCGTAGCGCAGCACCTCGGTCAACTGGCTTAAGCCGCCTTTCTGCACCGCGCCCAGCGACTTTTCTTCGAGCGTGGTGATGCCGCCGGCCTTGTTGCCGGGCGACGGGTTCTCGAACACCGGCTGGTTGTTGTCGAGGAAGTATTGTTTGAAGTCGTTGACCACATCGACGATCTCATGGAACACCGTCTCGTCCTTGGCGCGCGCCATCAGAATGCGTTCGGCGCCGAAGACCTCGGGGATTTCGGTCATGATCGACTTGCCGCCGGCCAGCGCAACAATGTCGGCCACGCGACCGACCAGCGGATTGGCGGTCAGGCCCGAAAAGCCGTCCGAGCCGCCGCACTTCACGCCGATGGCCAGGTCCGAAACGTGGCACAGTTCGCGCTGATCTTTTTCGACCACCTGAATCAGTTCTTCCAGCGCTTCCAGACCGGCCTCGTGCTCGTCATCGACCATCTGAGCCGCGAAATATTTGAGGCGGTCGGGCGTGCGGCCTTCGATCTCGCTGATCAGGGCGCTCAACTGATTGTTCTCGCAGCCCAGACCGACGATCAGCACGCCGCCGGCATTGGGATGAGCCGCCAGCGCCGCCAACAGCTTGCGCGTATGGCCGAGATCGTCCCCCAGTTGCGAACAGCCGAGCGGATGGGTCAGGGCGTGGACGCCATCGACGCGGCCCTTGAAGCGTTCCGTCGCCACCTTGGCCAGACGCTCCGAGGTGCGCGCCACGCAGCCGACCGTGCACAATATCCAGATTTCATTGCGGATGCCGACGCGGCCATCCGCCCGGCGGTAGCCCATGAAGGTCCGCGCATCGGGGTGCGAGCCTGGCCCTTCGGCAGCTTCGGGCACATAGTCATAATCTTCGACGCCGGTCAGCGAAGTGGCCAGGTTGTGCGTGTGGATATGCTCTCCCGTCCGAATCGGCGCAATCGCATGGCCGATGCGGAAGCCGAACTTCAGCACCGGTGCGTCCACGGCGATGTCGCGCAGGGCGATCTTGTGCCCCTTGGGGATGTCGGTGGTCAGCGTAACGTTCAGATCGCCGAAGCTCAGCACCTCGCCGGCGCTCAAAGGCTCGACGGCGATGGCCACGTCGTCGGTCGAATGGACGCGGACATAGCGCACCATGTCGGCAGCCTTGATATCCTTGGGGCCGAGGGCGGCGCAGGCGGCGGATTCGTCGGGCATGTGTCGGTGTCTCTCTGCATCCCTTTACGCAGGACGCCACTTTTTCGCGGTTAACGCTTGGTAACCGGTGTCATACCTCTGAAACCGGTGTATAAGCAAGAGGCGTAACGTGGTCGAGGGGCGAAAATATGCGTGCTTGCTCCTCACCGGCGTTTACCTCTAAATATAACATATGAAACGGACTTTTGTACGATCAGCCGTTTCGCAGCTCAGGCCGGAAGCATAACGCAAAAATGACCTCATCCGCTCTTTCCGAAGGCGCACCCGATCCCGTCGAAGAATTTCTCAAGCGCCGCAAGAAGGCGACGATCAATGACGTAGCGTCTCTGGCGCGGGTATCGAAGAAGACGGTGTCGCGGGTCATCAACCACTCGCCTTCGGTGCGCGCCGAAACTCGCGATCAGGTCAACGCCATCATCGCCCGCATCGGCTTCAAGCCCGACCCGCAGGCGCGCGGTCTGGCCTTCCGGCGCTCCTTCCTGCTGGGGCTGGTCTATGACAACCCCAATGCCCAGTACATCATCAACATCCAGAACGGCGTGCTGGACTGCATCCGCGGGTCGGGCACCGAACTGGTCGTGCACCCGTGCGACAAGAACGATCCGGACTTTGTCGAGGAAATCCGCGACTTCGTGGAGTTGCAGCGCCTGTCCGGCGTTATCCTGCTGCCGCCCATCGCCGAAAACCGTCAGCTTCTGGCCGTGCTCGACGATCTCGACGTGCCCTATGTGCGCATCACCGCCATGCTGGGCGCCGAAAACACCCCGCCGATCGAGTCGCAGCAGGTCGTGTCGCGCGACCGCATCGGCTGCCGTCAGGCGGCCGAGCACCTGGCCGATCTGGGCCACAGCCGTATCGGCTTCGTCACCGGCCCGGCGGGCTACGCCTCGGCGCGCGAACGCCGTCAGGGCTTCGACGAGGGCCTGACCGCGCGCGGCCTCGCTCTGGATACCACCCTGATCGTGCAGGGCGAATATACCTTCGAATCCGGCTATCTGGCCGGGAAGGCGCTCCTGGCCCAAACCCCGCGCCCGACCGCTATCTTCAGCTCAAACGACGAAATGGCCGTGGGCGTTTATAAGGCCGCCGCCGAAGCCGGCCTCGCCATCCCCGAAGACCTGAGCGTCGTCGGGTACGATGATGCCCCCATCGCTGCGCGCGTCACGCCGGGTCTGACCAGTGTGCGCGCGCCGATCCGCGACATGGGCCGTGCGGCCGCCGATGCCCTGATCGCCGAAAACAAGCGCGATACGACGATCTTCGACACGGCGCTGGTGGTGCGGCAATCGACCGGTCCGGCAGAGCCCCTGTTCAAGCCGTAGCTACATGCATTTTGCGAGCGATTCTAAAATAGGCGTTGAAAAATACCATGACACCGGTTACCTGTTGAGGCGGGAGCTTATGAACCTTGGGGCCGTCATAACACAAAGCTAAAGCGGTCTCCGGCTTCGCCTTTTTTCGGTACGTAACACATGTCCAAGCCTCTGATTCTGAACGAAGACCGCCTGTTTTCCGCGGACCCGGCGCAGCGCGCGGTCGCACGCGAACTCTACGCGCTGATCAAGGATTATCCGATCCTGTCGCCGCACGGTCATACCGACCCGCAATGGTTCGCCGACAACGAAAACTTCGGCAACGCCACAGAACTGCTGCTGGCGCCGGACCACTATGCCTACCGTATGCTCTATTCGCAGGGCGTAGCCATGAACGACGTCGGCGTCGCCTCCAGGGCCGGCCCGTCGACCGCCGATCCGCGTCAGGCGTGGAAGATATTCGCCTCGAACCAGCACCTGTTCCGCGGCACCCCGACCGCCATGTGGATGAGCCACGTCTTCGGCCACATCATGGGCTTCGACAAACGCCTCGATGAAACGACGGCGGACTTCTATTTCGACCGTATCGGTGAGCTACTGGCGTCGGACGCCTATAAGCCGCGCGCCCTGTTCGACCGCTTCAATATCGAGCTTCTGGCCACCACCGAGAGCCCGACCGACACGCTGGAGCACCATCAGAAGATCAAGGCTTCGGGCTGGAAGGGCCGCGTCGTCACCGCCTACCGCCCCGACCCGGTCATCGACGCCGAGCACGAAGACTTCCGCGACAAGCTGAAAATCTTCGCCGACCTGTCGGGCGAAGACGTTTATAGCTGGAAGGGCTATCTGGCCGCCCATCGCAAGCGCCGCGACTTCTTCATGGAGATGGGCGCGACCTCGACCGACCACGGCCACCCGACGGCCAAGACCGCCAACCTGTCGAGCGCCGACACCGAGGCCCTGTTCAACCGCATCATCAAGGGCGAGTTCACCGCCGCCGATGCCGAGCTGTTCCGCGCCCAGATGCTGACCGAAATGGCGCGCATGAGCCTCGACGACGGCCTGACCATGCAGATCCACCCCGGCTCGTTCCGCAATCACAACCAGAAGATCTTCGAGACCTTCGGGCGCGACAAGGGCTGCGACATTCCGCTGGCCACCGATTACGTCAACGATCTCAAGCCGCTGCTCGACGCCTTCGGCAATGAGACCGACCTGACGGTCATTCTGTTCACCCTCGATGAGACCGCCTACGCCCGCGAACTGGCGCCGCTGGCCGGTCACTATCCGATCCTGAAACTCGGCCCCTCGTGGTGGTTCCACGATTCGCCGGAAGGCATGACGCGCTTCCGGGAACAGGTCACCGAAACCGCCGGCTTCTACAATACGGTCGGCTTCAACGACGACACCCGCGCCTTCCTGTCTATCCCGGCGCGTCACGACGTCGCCCGCCGCATCGATGCCAACTTCCTGGCGCGTCTGGTGGTCGAGCATCGTCTGGAACTGGAAGACGCCGCCGAGACGATCAAGGACCTCACCTATAACCTGCCCAAGGCGGCGTATAAGCTTTAGGTTTTGAGTTGAAAAAATGAAGGGGGCGGTGCGCAAGCCGCGAAGCGGTAGCGCAACAGAAAAGCCCCCTTCACCCTATGCAGAACGAAGCCCTGGGCTAGGGTTGCGTCTCCCGATAAAAGACCATTCCGCCGTGGTACAGCACGTCATCGACGAAATCACCATCGGCGGTGAAGCCCGTATCGTCCCAGTATTCGATATGCGTTCCGGTAACCTCGTAACGGCCCCGATAGGCGCTTTTGCGCGCGCCGCGCGCCTCATCGTAGCGGCCGTTCGCCAGCAGTTCCTGCCGGACATGGCCGTCCCGGGTGACCCACATGCCGACATAAGGATGAGGGGTTTGCACAGGTGCCTCCTTCTGTGAGGGCGGGATAGCGGCAACCAGCGCCGCAAGGATCAGGGCGCGCATCAGGATGCCCGCGTCGGACGCACGACGATCTCGTTGACATCGACATCGTCCGGTTGCTCGATGGCGTAGCGCACCGCGCGACCTATGGCGTCCGGTTGCAGCGCGATGGCGCGATAGGTGCGCATCATCTCGGCAGCGGTTTCGTCGGTAATGGTGGAGGCCAGTTCGCTCTCTACCACGCCGGGATGGATGCAGGTGACGCGCAGGCGATCGTTTTCCTGACGCAGGCCGTCGGAAATCGCCCGTACGGCGTACTTGGTCGCACAGTAGACGGCGGCGGTCGGCACCACCTGCAAGGCCCCGATCGAAGCGATATTGATGACGTGGCCGTGGCCTTGCGCCCGCATGTCCGGCAGAACCGCCGCGATGCCGTGCAAGACGCCCTTGATATTGACATCGACCATGCGATCCCATTCCTCGACCTTCATCGAGGCCATGGGCGACAGCGGCATGATGCCGGCATTGTTGACGATGACATCGACCCGCCCCCATATCGTTTTCGCCGCTTCGGCAAAGGCAGCGACATTCGCGCGGTCGGTGACGTCCAGCGCGCGAACCTCTACCGTGGCGCCTCCGGCCTGCAGTTCCGTAGCCAGCGCCTCCAGTCGATCCACGCGCCGCGCCCCCAGCATCAGACGCGCACCCGTATCCGCCAGTTCGCGAGCAATACCGGCGCCGATGCCGCTCGAAGCCCCGGTAATCAATACAACCTTATCCATAGCCATGTTCAACTCCTGTGAAAGTGACAGGAGCGAATTTAGGCGGCACCAATTGTCACGACAATTTGCCCGTTGATTGACTTGGTGGTAAGTTTAAATAACCAATGCGGATTGATAAAAACATCATGGAACTGTTCGTGGCTGTCGCGGATGCCGGGAGTTTCCGGCTGGCGGCGGACCGTTTGGGCGTGACCCGTTCGGCGGTCAGTCAGTCCATGCGGCGGTTGGAGGATCATCTCGGCATCTCGCTGGTCAGCCGCACGACACGCAGTTTCAGCCTTACCGAAGCCGGTCAGCGCTTCTATGCGGAAGTCGCCCCGGCTATGGCCGAACTCAATGCCGCCGCCGAAGCCATAGGCGACCGCGCCGGGCCGCCCGTCGGCCTGTTGCGGCTGGCCGTATCCTCCATCGCCGAACGCTTCATTTCGGGGCCGCTGCTGGCGTCTTTTATCGAGGCTTACCCCGCCATCGAACTGGACGTCACCATCACCGACGACACCTTCGATATTGTCGCCGAAAGGTACGATGCCGGGGTGCGTCTCGGCGAAGTCATTGCTCAGGACATGATCGCCGTGCCGGTGTCCGGCGACCAGAGGCAACTGGCCTTCGCCGCACCCGCCTATATCGAACGCTACGGCGCGCCCGGCCACCCGCGCGATCTGATCCACCACCGCTGCATCGGCTGGCGACCCGCGCCGGGCGTTGCGCCCTATCGCTGGGAGTTCACCGAAGAGGGGCGCGACTTCAATGTCGAGGTCAGCCCCAACCTGACCACCAATGATATGGGCCTGATGGTCCGCACGGCCTGCGCCGGGGGTGGCGTCACCTTCGGTATGGAGGAAACCTTCCGCGCCTCTGTTGCGCGCGGCGAACTGGTGCCGCTGCTGGAGGCGTTTTCCTCGGCCTTTCCGGGCTTCTATCTCTATTTTCCCAGCCGCCGAAACCTTGCGCCCAAGCTCAGGGCGCTGATCGATCATGCGCGGGTTTTCAAAGGATAAAGACGAAGGGCCAGTCAGCCCCTTCCCCCCATAAATTATAAAGCCCCGCTATTTCCGGCGGGGCTCCCTGTATCGGGGTGCAGGGGTCTGCGACCCCTGCGAGACTTAACCCGGACTATTCCGCGGCGACGGTGCTGGCCACATCGGCATATTCTTCGATCTGGTCGAAGTTCATATAGCGATAGACTTCCGCGCCGTTGGCGTTGATGACGCCCATGTCGGAGAGGTACTCTTCGACGGTCGGCAGGCGACCCAGCTTCGAGGCGATGGCGGCCAGTTCCGCCGACGACAGGAAGACGTTCGAGTTCTTGCCGAGGCGGTTGGGGAAGTTGCGGGTCGAGGTGGAGACGACGGTGGCGCCTTCGCGGACCTGAGCCTGATTGCCCATGCACAGCGAACAGCCCGGCATTTCCATGCGCGCGCCGGCGGTGCCGAGGACGTTGTAGTGGCCTTCCTTGGTCAGTTCGGCGGCGTCCATCTTGGTCGGCGGGGCGACCCACAGGCGCGTCGGTATGTCCTTTTTGCCGTTAAGCAGCAGGGAGGCGGCGCGGAAGTGGCCGATATTGGTCATGCACGAGCCGATGAAGACTTCGTCGATGGCCGTGCCCTGAACTTCGGACAGCAGGCGCGCGTCGTCCGGATCGTTCGGCGCGCACAGGATCGGCTCATTGATGTCGGCGAGGTCGATGTCGATGATGTGGGCGTATTCGGCGTCGGCGTCGGCTTCCATCAGCACCGGGTTGGCCAGCCAGTCTTCCATCGCCTTGATGCGGCGTTGCAGGGTGCGGGCGTCGGCGTAGCCGTCGGCGATCATGTTCTTCATGAGCACGATGTTCGAGGTCATGTACTCGATGATCGGCTCCTTGTTGAGCTTGACGGTGCAGCCGGCCGCCGAACGTTCCGCCGAAGCGTCGGTCAGTTCGAACGCCTGTTCGACCTTGAGGTCCGGCAGGCCCTCGATTTCGAGAATACGGCCCGAGAAGGCGTTGATCTTGCCCGCCTTGGCGACGGTCAGCAGACCGGCCTTGATGGCGTAGTAGGGGATGGCGTGGACGAGGTCGCGCAGGGTGATGCCCGGCTTCATGTCGCCCTTGAAACGGACGAGGATCGATTCCGGCATGTCGAGCGGCATGACGCCGGTCGCTGCACCGAAGGCCACGAGGCCCGAACCGGCAGGGAACGAGATGCCGATGGGGAAGCGGGTGTGCGAGTCGCCGCCAGTGCCGACCGTGTCCGGCAGCAGCAGGCGGTTCAGCCACGAGTGGATGACCCCGTCGCCCGGACGAAGCGCCACGCCGCCGCGGTTCGAGATGAAGGCGGGCAGTTCGCGGTGGGTCTTGACGTCGACCGGCTTCGGATAGGCCGCGGTGTGGCAGAAGGACTGCATGACCAGATCGGCGGAGAAGCCGAGGCAGGCCAGGTCCTTCAGTTCGTCGCGGGTCATCGGGCCGGTGGTGTCCTGAGAGCCGACCGTGGTCATCTTGGGCTCGCAATAGGTGCCCGGACGGATGCCCTGACCTTCGGCGAGGCCGCAGGCCTTACCGACCATCTTCTGCGCCAGCGTATAGCCCGCCGTCGAACCGGCGGGCGGCACGGGCAGGCGGAATTCGGTCGAGGCGGCGATGCCGAGGAACTCACGCGCCTTGGCGGTCAGCGAGCGGCCGATGATCAGGTTGATGCGGCCGCCGGCCTGCACTTCGTCGAGGATGACGTGCGATTTCAGGGCGAACTCGGCCACCGTCGCGCCGTTCTTCTCGATCTTGCCCTCATAGGGGTAAATGTCGATAACGTCGCCCATGTGAAGGTTCGACACGTCGACCTCGATGGGGAGCGCGCCGGAATCTTCCTGCGTGTTGAAGAAGATCGGAGCGATCTTGCCGCCCAGCGTCACGCCGCCGAAGCGCTTGTTCGGCACGTACGGGATGTCTTCACCGGTGGCCCAGATGACCGAGTTGGTCGCCGACTTGCGCGACGAACCGGTGCCGACGACGTCGCCGACATAGGCGACGAGGTGGCCCTTGGCCTTGAGGTTTTCGATGAACTGGATCGGACCGCGCTTGCCGTCTTCTTCGGGCGTGATGCCGTCACGGGCGTTCTTCAGCATGGCGAGGTAGTGCAGCGGGATATCCGGGCGCGACCAGGCGTCCGGCGCGGGCGACAGGTCGTCCGTATTGGTTTCGCCGGTGACCTTGAACACGGTGACGGTGATCTTGTCGGCGACCTTGGGGCGCGAGGTGAACCATTCGGCGTCGGCCCACGACTGGATGACGCCCTTGGCGTTTTCGTTGCCGGACTTGGCCAGTTCGGCGACGTCGTGGAAGAAGTCGAACATCAGAAGCGTCTTCTTCAGCGCTTCGGCGGCGATGGCGCCCACGTTGGCGTCGGTCAGCAGGTCGATCAGCGGCTTGACATTATAGCCGCCAACCATGGTGCCCAGAAGCTGGGTAGCCTTTTCGCGGCTGATCAGCGCGACCGGGAAGTCGCCGTGCGCCACGGCCGACAGGAAGGAGGCCTTGACCTTGGCGGCGTCATCGACGCCGGGCGGCACACGGTAGGTGATCAGGTCGAGGAGGAATTCCGCTTCGCCGGCAGGGGGATTCTTGATCAGTTCGATCACATCGGCGGTTTGCTGCGCGGTCAGCGGCAGGGGCGGAATGCCAAGCGCGGCGCGCTCGGCCACATGGGCGCGATAGGCTTCAAGCATCGGTACACCTTAAAGTGTAAGGGTCTGAGGGCAGACTTATAGAGTCCTTACGCTGCGCATATCGCAGGCGCGAAGCCTTGCATAGGGCGCGGGGGTAAAATGGCCGTGAAAGCGTGCAGAATTTTGCATGGGTGAAGCGTGTTTTTTATATTTGAACGATGCTTTTGGCCATGACGCGGGCGTTAGGATTGCGACCTATTTGCATCCAGATATTGCAGGATTTCCCTGCCGATGTCGGCGGGCCACGCGGCCAAGCGTTTGGTCAGGGCGGCGGTATCTCCTGCAAACAAGGCGCGTGAGGCCTCTTCGAAGCCTTCACGGTCTCCGGCCAGCGTGACCATGACCTGATAAGCGGCGTTGGTGCGCGCCTTGAGGTCGGACCCGCTCTTGCGCGCCGCGTCGATCAGTTTGCGCAGCGTCACCGACGCGCCGCCCGGTTGTTGTGCCAGCCAGTCCCAGTGCCGGGGCAGGAGTGTGACTTCGCGCGCCACCACGCCCAGTTTCGGTCTGCCGCGTCTGGCGGTTTCGGTAACGGGCGTATATCGCGCGGCTATCTCCTGTGCGTCGCCGCGCAGGTCGAGATCGACCACCTTGCCGGTCTCGCGATCGAAGATGAGAACGGGGGCGTCGGGTCGGTTATCGGTCGCCTGCCGGGCGGTAAGTGCGGCTTCGGCGGGGCTGCCGAGGATCAGACGTTTGGCGTCCTGAAACACGGCGTAGAGAGGTTCGGAATCCATCACGGCCTCAAAATTTATTTTACCCGGATAAAAATATCGGTTACGAACGCCCCTGTCAAAGGAGAATGTCATGGATGCTCATGAAAAGAAGGCTGCGGTCGCCGCCTATAAGGAGCGCAAATCGATCAGCGGAGTCTATGCGGTGATCTGCAACGCG
Organism: Asticcacaulis sp. AND118; assembly: GCF_020535245.1. Classification (GTDB taxonomy): domain Bacteria; phylum Pseudomonadota; class Alphaproteobacteria; order Caulobacterales; family Caulobacteraceae; genus Asticcacaulis. The sequence continues at coordinate 376,612 of NZ_CP084910.1, forward strand.
ACGGGTGAGGTCTGGGTGGGCGCCAGCCGGAACCTTGAGGCGCAGCAAAACGGTCTGTGGTTCACACTGAGGTTGGGCCATCACATCCACAAGTCGTTGCAGGCCGTCTATCATGAACACGGCGCGGAGGCGTTTCGTTACGAAGAACTGGACCGTGTGCCGGAAGACTATTCCGACATGGCGCGCAAGGATGAGCTGAAGCGCCGCAAGGCTCTGTGGCAGCAGAGATTGCAGGCAGAGGGATTGCTCTAATCATTCCTCCCCAGTTTACTGGGGAGGGGGACCGCACGAGCGAACGTAGTGAGTGAGATGTGGTGGTGGGGTATCTTAATTTCTTGGACACACCCGCTAGCGTGTTCATATGACTGATGTCCCAAACCAAAGATCGCCTTGGCCCGTAAGCTGCGCAAAGCGCAAAACCTGTCGGAGTGGCTTATCTGGGAACGGTTGAAAGATCGCAAATCTTTGGGTGCCATCTTTCGCCGTCAGCATGCTATCGGGCCGTATATTCTCGACTTCTATTGCTTCAAAGCCCAGCTTTGCATTGAGATTGATGGAACCTTGCATGGGGAAGAGACGCAACGCGCCAAGGACATGCAGCGCGATCAGTGGCTTCAGAGTCAGGGCCTGACGGTCTATCGAATTACTGCCGCCGAAGTGCTGCGTGATGCCGATGCGGCGGCGGATGGGATTATCCAATTGGCTTTGGCGCGGATCGCACAAAATTAAGATACCCCACCACCACATCTCACCTTCGGCTCGTGCGGTCCCCCTCCCCACCAAAGGTGGGGAGGAATGATAAAAAGAAAGCCCCGCTGTTGCCAGCGAGGCTCCCTGTATCGAGGTGCAGGAGGCGAGCCTCCTGCATAATGATCCGCGATTTTACCCGCGCGCCAGATTGCGCAGCACGTAGGGCATGACGCCCCCATTCTTGAAATATTCAAGCTCGGTCGGGGTATCGATGCGGCAGCGGACCGGGAAGCGGGCCACCTTGCCGTCCGACGCGCGGAACAGTTCAACGATCAGTTCCTGACGCGGCTGGACGTTTTCGAGGCCGCGGATGGTGACGATCTCCTCACCGGTCAGGCCCAGCTTCTGCCAGCCGTCGATCTTGAACTGTAGCGGCAGCACGCCCATGCCGACCAGGTTCGAGCGGTGGATGCGTTCGAACGACTCGGCGATGACGGCGCGCACGCCTTGCAGCTTGGTGCCCTTGGCCGCCCAGTCGCGCGACGAGCCGGTGCCGTATTCCTTGCCCGCGAAGATGACCATGTTGCGGCCTTCGGCCTTGTAGCGCATGGCCGCGTCGTAGATCGGCATGACATCGCCCGACGGGAAGTGCCTGGTGACGCCGCCTTCGATCTCAGGCGTGATCTTGTTGCGGATGCGGATATTGGCGAAGGTGCCGCGCATCATCACTTCATGGTGGCCGCGGCGCGCCCCGTAGGAGTTGAACTCCGACACCGGCACGTCGTGATCGGTGAGCCACTTGCCGGCAGGCGAGGTCTTCTTGATCGAACCGGCCGGCGAGATGTGATCGGTGGTGATCGAGTCGCCGAAGATGCCCAGCACGCGCGCTTCGACGATGTCGGTGACGCGTTCGGGGGTCATGGTCATGCCCTCGAAATAGGGCGGGTTGGCGACGTAGGTCGAGGTGGCGTCCCACTGATAGGTCTGACCGCCCGAGACGGAGATGGCCTGCCAGTGTTCGTCGCCCTTGAAGACGTCGGCGTAGCGGGCGCTGAACTTGTCATGGGTGACGTTGGCGCGCTGGATCTCGGCGATCTCGGCGTTGGTGGGCCAGATGTCGCGGAGATAGACCGGCTCGCCATTGCTGCCGGTGCCCAGAGCATCGGTCGAAAGGTTGACGTTCAGCGAACCGGCCAGTGCGTAGGCCACGACCAGCGGCGGCGAGGCCAGATAGTTGGCGCGCACGTCGGGGTTCACGCGGCCTTCAAAATTGCGGTTGCCCGACAACACCGAGCAGGCGACGAGGTCGGCTTCGTTGATGGCCGCCGAAATGGCTTCGGGCAGCGGGCCGGAGTTACCGATGCAGGTGGTGCAGCCATAGCCGGTCAGGTTGAAGCCCAGCGCGTCGAGGTCTGCGGTCAGGCCGGCGGCATTGAGGTAGTCGGTAACGACCTGAGAGCCGGGGGCCAGCGAGGTCTTGACCCACGGCTTGGTGGTCAGGCCCAGCGCCTTGGCCTTGCGCGCCACCAGACCGGCGGCGATCAGCACTGAGGGGTTGGAGGTATTGGTGCACGAGGTGATGGCGGCGATGACCACATCGCCGTGCTTGACGCTGTAGTCGCTGCCGGCGACCGGCACCGAGCGGGTTTCGTCGCCCGACTTGTTAAACTCGCCCGTCAGCGCCTTGGCGAATTCCGAAGCGGCGTCGGTGAGCAGAACGCGGTCCTGGGGACGCTTGGGGCCGGCCAGCGACGGCAGAACGCTGCCGAGGTCCAGTTCCAGCGTGTCGGTGAAGACCGGATCGTTCTCCGGATCGAGCCACAGACCCAGCTGCCTGGCATAGGCCTCGACCAGAGCGACGCGCTCCGGGTCGCGGTTGGTGGCGGTCAGGTAGTCGATGGTGGCCTGAGACACCGGGAAGAAGCCGCAGGTGGCGCCGTATTCCGGGGCCATGTTGGCGATGGTCGCCTGATCTTCCAGCGACATCGAGGTCAGGCCCTCGCCGAAATATTCGACGAACTTGCCCACCACGCCCTTTTTGCGCAGCATCTGGGTGATGGTCAGGACGAGGTCGGTGGCGGTCGCGCCTTCCGGCAGGCGGCCGGTCAGCTTGAAGCCGATGACTTCGGGGATCAGCATGGGGATGGGCTGACCCAGCATGGCGGCTTCGGCTTCGATGCCGCCGACGCCCCAGCCGAGCACGCTCAGGCCATTGACCATGGTGGTGTGCGAGTCGGTGCCGACCACCGTGTCCGGATAGGCGACTTCGCCGCCGCCGGCGACATTGGTCCACACGGTCTGGGCCAGATATTCGAGGTTCACCTGGTGGCAGATGCCGGTGCCCGGCGGCACGACGCGGAAATTGTTGAAGGCCGACGAGCCCCAGCGCAGGAAGTTGTAGCGCTCCATATTGCGCTCGTATTCGCGATCGACGTTTTTCGTCGCGGCGTCGGCCGTGCCGAAATAATCGACCATGACCGAGTGGTCGATGACCAGATCGACCGGGTTGAGCGGGTTGATCTTGGCCGGATCGGCCCCCAGCTTGACCATGGCGTCGCGCATGGCCGCAAGGTCCACAACGGCAGGGACGCCGGTGAAGTCCTGCATCAGGACGCGGGCCGGACGGAAGGCGATCTCGTGCTCGACCGAGCCCTTGTTGTCGATCCAGTTGGCCAGCGCCTGAATATCGCCTTTGGAGACGGAAACGCCGTCTTCGTTACGCAGCAGGTTCTCCAGCAGAACCTTCAGAGAGGCCGGAAGCCTGGAAATATTGGGCAGGCCGTTGGCTTCGGCGGCCTTGAGGTTGAAATAGGTGTAGGTCTTTTCGCCGACGGTGAGTTCGGCCTTCGAAATAAAGCTGTCGAGAGACATGGTCGCTTTTCCTTCCGACCGCGGAGGGTGGGAACATCGCGGCCCCCAATGGGCCTGAACCGGCGTCGCGCGCCCAGCGATGACGGACGCACAGGGTACCGTCCAAGGTCGCGCGGTTACCGGCCGATGGCGCGGTCAATTGCCTTCTAAACCGCTTCCGGTTACTCGTCTATGACGAAGCCCCCGGCAGTCAGAAGTTTTGTATTAATGGACGTAAATCTGGAGATCGTTTCCCTGAGCCTGAAGAAGGGCTATCGGCGCCTGATCCACGACCTGTCGTTCGCGGTCGCGCCGGGGGAATGCGTGGCGCTGACCGGGCCGAACGGCGTGGGTAAGACGACGCTTCTGCGCGCTCTGGCCGGGTTTATCCGGCCGGATGCCGGGCGTGTGCGCTATGGCGGCGTCGATCCGGACGGGGCTGCGGCGGGACAGGCGCACTATCTGGGCCATGCGGAGGCCCTGTCGCCGGGGCGTCTGGCCGGGGCGGAGCTGGCGTTTCAGTGTACGTATCTCGGCGGGACGGCTGAGGGGCGGGTCGAGGCGGTTAAGCGGCTGAACCTCGCGCCGCTGCTCGATCTGGAGACGCGGATGCTGTCGGCAGGGCAGAAGCGGCGTTTGTCATTGGCGCGGCTGATCATGGTCAAGCGGCCCGTGTGGCTGCTGGACGAGCCGATGTCGCCGCTGGACAGCGAGCATCGGGCGAAGCTGGCGGCGTTGATGACAGAGCATCTGAGCCAAGGCGGGCTTATCGTGTGCGCGGTGCATGATGCCCTGCCGTTCGAGGTGCGGGAACTGCGGCTGACCCCTCCGGTGATGGAGGCGGTGTATGGGTGACGCCGCCATTTCTCCTCCCTTGCAAGCCTTTTGGCGCAGCGGGGGAGGTGGCGCAGCTTGTCTGCGACGGAGGGGGCATTCGACCCGTGCCGCCCCCTTCACCACTTCGTGGTCCCCCTCCCCCGCTACGCAGGGGAGGAGAAAAATATGACACTCCTCTCCACTTCTCTCGCCCTGCTCAGACGCGACCTGTCCCTTTCACTTGCACGCGGTGGGGGGCCGGTGCTGGCGGCCGGGTTCTATCTGACTCTGATGGCCATGGTGCCGCTGAGCCTTGGGCCCGAATCGCAAACCCTGTCGAAGATCGCGCCGGGCCTGACCTGGCTGTGTCTGGCGCTGGCCTCGCTTTTGTCTTTAGAACGCCTGTTCGAGCGCGATTACGAGGACGGCGTGTTCGACCTGCTGCGCACCGGACCGCTGGCGCTGGAATGGGTGGCCTTTCTCAAATGTCTGGCGCAATGGCTGGGGACGGGGCTGATTCTGTCGCTGATGACGCCGGTGGTGATGATCGTGCTGGGCGCGCCGGCGGACGTGGCGGGGCTTGCCCTGATTGCCGCCCTGATCGGTTCGTTCAGTTTCGCCCTGATCGGCGGCGTGGGGGCGTCGCTGACCCTGGGCTCGCGCAAGGGCGGTGTGCTGATCGCGCTTCTGGTCCTGCCGTTTTATGTGCCGCCGGTCATCTTCGGCGCAGGCCTGATGCAGGCCTTTGTTACCGGTGCGCCTGTCGTTCAGGCCCTCAGCCTGCTCAGTGCCTATGGCCTGTTCGCGCTGGCGCTCGGCCCCATCGCCATGGGCGCGGCGTTGCGCAGCGCGCTTAATTGATACGCGCCGATGAGCCCCCCTCACCCTAACCCTCTCCCCGCGGGGGAGAGGGGATTTCCTCTCTTGCCGCCTATTCCTGAAAGCCGTATGTCACCATCATGATCTTAAGCTGGCTGGCCAATCCGGAACGTTTTTCCAAGGTGTTCGCGCCCGTGCGTCCGTGGGTGGCCGGGCTGGCGGCGGTGCTGTTCGTCTGGGGGCTCTATCTCAGTTTTGCTTCGCCTGAAGACTATCAGCAGGGCGACACGGTGCGCATCATGTATATCCACGTCCCGGCGGCGTGGATGGCCCTGTTCACCTACCTCGTCATGGGCGTGGCCAGCTTCTTCGGCCTGATCTTCCGCCATTCTCTGGCCGATGCCGCCGCCAAGGCCGCCGCGCCCATCGGCGCGGTGTTCACGGCGCTGGCGCTGGTCACCGGCTCCTTGTGGGGCAAGCCCATGTGGGGGACGTGGTGGGAATGGGACGGACGCATGACCTCGGTGCTGGTGCTGTTCCTCTTCTATATCGGCTACATCGCCTTGCACGCCTCGATCGAGGACGAACAGCGGGCAGCGAAATCGACCGCTATTCTGGCCCTGATCGGGCTGGTCAACCTGCCGATCATCAAGTTTTCCGTCGACTGGTGGAACACCCTGCATCAGGGGGCGTCGGTCTTCCGCGCCGACGGGCCGACGGTCGCGCCGGCGATGCTGTGGCCGCTGCTGATCATGGCGCTGGCCTATAAGGCCTTGTTCGTCTGGCTGTGGTTGCTGAGGATCGATGCGGAGATTCTGGGGCGCAAATATAACGGCCTGCGCGCGCGGTTGAGCTTCCGAGAAGGAGGGGCGTGATGGACCTCGATATGGGCAAATATGTACTGTTTGTCTGGGGCAGCTACGGCCTCAGTGCCGTGGCGCTGATCACGCTGACGGTTCTAAGCGTAAATACCCACCGCGAGCGGGCGGCGAAGCTGAAGGCGCTTCAGGACCAACTGGCCGCCGAAAAGGCGCAGAAGGTCGACGCATGAAACGCCTGCTACTGGCTGTGCCGCTGGTTCTGCTGGTGGGGCTGCTGGCCGTGCTCGGCTGGTACAACTTCCACAAAAAGACCGAATACGCCCCGGCGGAGCTGGTCGGTAAGCCGGTGCCGGAGCGCGCTCTGACCGACCTGCGCGACGGCTCGCTGGCGTCTTTGCAGGAGATCGCGCGGGCGTCGGGCAAGCCGGTGCTGGTCAATATCTTCGCTTCGTGGTGCACGCCGTGTTTGGCCGAACACCCGTATCTGATGGACCTCAAGGCCAAAGGCGTCATCATCATTGGCATCGATCATAAGGACACGCCGATCAATGGCTTGAGCTTTATCGAAAAGCACGGTGACCCCTATGCGCGCATCCTGTCCGACGAAGACGGTCAGATGGGGCTCGATCTGGGGATTTCAGGCGTGCCGGAGACGTTTATCGTCGGTCCCGACGGCGTGGTGATCGACAAGATTACCGGCCCGATCGTGCCGGAAACCCTGCCTGTGGTTTATACGGCCGTCAGCGAAGGGACGAAGCTGCCATAATCTTATACCTCCCCGCCTATGGCGGGGAGCCGGGCGGCCTGTGCCGGGGACCATTTGCGAAGCAAATGGTGGTGGGGTGCCTTGCTGTATGCCACCTGCACAGCTTGTTGAAGTTAAGAAAGAACCCCCCCCACCACCTCTCACCGCCGTTGGCGACTCGTGCGGTCCCCCTCCCCAACAAGTTGGGGAGGTATAGAAATAGCAAAGCCCTCCTGACAGTGCCGGAGGGCTTTGAAACTTCCGGGGTGAAGGGGCCGGCTGGCCCCTTCGTCTCAATCTCCTGGAGATCAAACCCCTTGCGAGGCGCGGAAGGGGTCCATCGGATAGACGCCCAGCAGTTCCACCTCTTCGGCGAAGAAGGCCAGTTCCTCGAAGGCCAGTTTCAGCAGGCGGTCGCTGGGGCGGCCCTCGACCTCGGCATAGAAGAAGGCCGAGATGAAGATGCCGTCGCGGATATAGCTTTCCAGCCGGATCATGTTGACGCCATTGGTGGCAAACCCGCCCAGCGCCTTATACAGCGCCGCCGGGATGTTACGCACGCCGAAGACGAAGCTGGTCAGGATGCGGCCTTCTTCTGACGGCTCCGTCACCTCGCTCTGGGCGCTCAGGACCAGAAAGCGCGTGGTGTTGTTGTGCGCGTCTTCGAGATTGCGGCGCAGGATTTTCAGCCCGTACAGTTCGGCGGCGATTTCCGGCGCGATGGCGGCGCGGGTCTTTTCGCGCGTTTCGCTGAGGCGGCGGGCGGCGCCGGCGGTATCGTGGTAGATTTCCGGCAGGATGCCCAGCGCGTTCAGCGAGTGGCGGCACTGCATCAGCGCCATGGTGTGCGAAAAGGCCACCTTGATGTCCGACAGTTCGGCGTCCGGCGTGCCCATTAGCGTCATCTCGATGGGCAGGAAGCGCTCGCCGATGATCTTCAGTCCCGAATGCGGCAGGAGGTGATGAACGTCGGCCACCCGGCCCGCCAGCGCGTTTTCGACCGGGATCATGCCCAGCGCGCACTCGCCCGCCGCCACCGCCGCAAACGCCGCCTCGAAGGTCGGGAAGGCGGTCGGTTCGTGATCGGGGAACCAGCGGCGGCAGGCCTGATGGCTGAAGGCACCGGGTTCGCCCTGATAGGCGATCTTGGGGGAGGCGGTCATGACTTTGCGTAACCTGAAGGACGGAAAGCGCCGTATCTGCCTGTCTTTCCCCCGTTTTTCAAGGCTTTCGAGGCTTGTTGTGGATAGCGCTGGAAATAAACCGCGATTTGGCTTAGAGGCAGGAGCGTACCCGCGGCCTCAGGGCCGGGTGTGACGATTTGACACAGGGGGCCGGACGGGGCGGAACCGCGCGAATGGCGGCTTGCCTATCGGGGCCTTTTCGTGTCAGAGAACAAGGATAAATAGCCGCACCCGGCATTGCCCCCTTGGGACCCCTTGGGGGCGGTCCGGTCAAATCTGCGGTTGAACGCTGGGATATAGAGAGTCGGGACGTCGAGGCGGCATGAGCGGTAATCTGCAGTTTAACAAGATCATGGCGGCGGGCCTGATGGCGGCGCTGGCTATCGTCGTGGTGCGCGTCGGCGTCGACGCCCTCTACCACACCGAGCCGCCGGAAAAGCCGGGCTACGCCATCGAGGTGGCCGAGACCGAAGCCGGTGGCGGCGCGGCGGCGGCCGAGATCGATCCCGATTGGGGCACGGTTCTGCCGACGGCGGATCTGGCCGCCGGTGAAAAAGCCTTCGGCAAGTGCGTCTCGTGCCATAATGTCGATCCGGCCAATGCCAATATGACCGGTCCGGGCCTGTGGGGCGTGGTCGGTCGCGCGACCGCTTCGCACGCGGGCTTTGCCTATTCCGACGGCATGAAGGCGCACGCCGCCGAAGCGCCGACCTGGACCTACGATCAGCTCTATCACTTCCTCGGCAACCCGGCGAAGTGGGTCAAGGGCACCAAGATGGGCTTTGCCGGCATCAAGAAGCCGGAAGAGCGTATCGCCCTGATCGCCTATCTCCATTCCAAGGGCTCGACCGGTTACGCCATCCCCGCGCCCGATCCTGCGCGTCAGCCCGGCGCAGCGCCGGCTGCCGGTGAAGCTCCGGCGCAAGCCGCGCCTGCCGAGGGTGCGGTGGCTACGCCGCCTACCGGCTCGACCTCCGGCGGTCCCGCTGCGGCGGGTTCGGCTTCGGCCTCCGCGGCGCCTGCGGCGGCGCACTAAATCCGATAAAGAAAAAACCCGCCGGGAACGGCGGGTTTTTTTGTGTCTGAATGTCGGTGCCTCAGAGCCTGCGGAAGGCGATGGGCTTGCCCACCCCGGCGGCTTCGATACGATCCACCGCGTCGCGCAGCGGCTCGATGACCGTCTTCATATGGTGGCCGTTGGCGTGGATGATGTGGTCCTCGTCGCGCATGATGGCGACGTGGCCCTTCCAGAAGACGAGATCGCCACGATAGAGGCCCTTGAGGTCCGTGCCGATGTCGAGCGCATCGCCCATGTGCGACTGCATGTCCGAATCGCGCGGGCAGGCCTGACCGACGGCATAGAGCGCCTGCTGCACCAGACCGGAGCAGTCGAGCCCGTCGCTTTCGCGGCCGCCCCACTGATAGGGCGCGTTGAGGTAGGTTTCGGCGACGCTGACATAGTCGTGGCCGAAGGCGGTGAAATCCGACAGGTGCGCGGTGTAGATCCAGCCGAGATCGTTGAGTTGGGAATATTTGCCGTCCTCAGCGGTGACGCTGACCAGCGCGTTGAGGCTGAGGGCGCAGTTGATGCGCGATTTCAGGTTCGGCTCGGAAAAGACGTAGCTGCGCAGGGTCGACACATAATGGGTCGGCACGAACCAGTCGCGCGACAGGTCGGTTTCGCGCACATAGCCGCAATAGCCGTCGCGCAGGGCCTGACCCCAGACGTAGTCGCGCGAACGCTCGATAACCCGGAAGCGCTCACCGAACAGCAGTTGGTCCAGTTGTTCGGCGCTGTCGTTCGGGGCGGAGCGGATGGCGCTGACCGGCGCGGCGCAAGCCAGGGTTTCGCCCACCACGAAGCTTTCCGCCCGCATCAGGCCCTGAAGGCGCTGATCGGCCTTGCCGTCCTTGAACGGCGTCATGCGCGGGTCGAAATCGTCGTGGGCCATTCTGCTGCCTTCACTCTCACCATCATGCCCTTTTCACCTGTTTAACCTTCGTAAAAAAGTCTTAACAGAGAAAGGCTTAGAGGCTGACGATAGCGCAAAGATGCGAATGTCCGGTTAATGGCGGAACGATCGTCAGAGATCGCGGATCAGCCGGAACGCCGCGCGCAGGGTCTGCGCCTCGGCCCCGACAGGGAAGCCCGGACGGCTGCGCGGGTTCCAAGCATAGAGGTCGAAATGCACCCAGGCCCCGGTCTGTGGCGCGAATTTTTTCAGAAAGAGGGCGGCGGTGACCGAACCCGCCTGCGCCCAGCCCTGCGGATCATTGCGCAGATCGGCGATGTCCGATTCCAGCGCATCGCGATAACCGGCCCACAAGGGCATGCGCCACAGCGGGTCGTTCTCGGACAGGGCCGCGACCTCCAGCCGCCGCGCGATGTCCTCGTCGTCGGTGTAGAAGGGGATGACCTCCGGTCCCAGCGCCACGCGCGCCGCGCCGGTCAGGGTGGCGAAATCGAGCGTCAGGTCGGGCTGAAGCTCGGTGGCCCGCGTCAGGGCGTCGGCGAGGATCAGGCGGCCTTCGGCATCGGTATTGCCGACCTCGATCGATTTTCCGGCGCGCGAGGCGATGATGTCGCCGGGGCGGAAGGCGTCGCCGGAAATGGCGTTTTCGACCGCGCTGATCAGCACATGCAGCCGCACGCGCAGGTTCGCCCCCATGATCAGCCGCGCCAGGCCCAAAGCGTGGGCTGCGCCGCCCATATCCTTTTTCATCAGCCCCATGCCGGCGCCGGACTTGATATTCAGCCCGCCGGTGTCGAAGGCTACGCCCTTACCCACCAAAACGACGGTCGGTTTAGGCGCGTCGCTCAGGTCCTGAATGTGCGGCGTCCAGTCGATCTCGATAAAGCGCGGGGCGCGTTTGTCGACCGCGGCGCGGCCGACGGCGTGCACGGCGGGAAAGTTCTCGCTCAGTAGCTCGTCGCCGCTGATGACGGTGATATTGGCGTTGAACTCGGCGGCCAGTGCGCGGGCAGCGGCCTCTATCTCCGCCGGGCCCATATCGTTGGCGGGGGTGTTGACCAGATCGCGGACCAGATCGTGCGCCGAGACCTCCAGCGCGATGGCGTCCTGCGCGGCTGTATCGAGGTCGGCCGCGTCAAGCTGCACCTCCTCGCGCAGGTTGCGGCCCGCCTTGTAACGGTCGAAGACGTAAGACCCTAGTTGGAAGGCCACGTGTATGGCCTTGCGGTCCAGCGCGGCGTCGGTCTTCAACCGCCATACGCCTTGCGGCAGTTGCGCCGGTAAGGCGCGGAAACACAGAGGGTTATAGGCCTTGCGCGCCCCCAGCCCGAACCAGGCCGACACCCCGCTCTTGCCCGTCGGCAGCAGGACCAGCGACCCGGCTTTACCCGTGAAAGCGCGGGCCTTGAGGAAGGCCGCATCGGCTGCGTCCAGGGCCGCCAGCGCGCTTTCCGCCTCGTCTTCGAACAGGCCGTAGATGATGTTTTCGGCCTTGGCGGCGGGCGGGGTCGGCAGGGGCTTGGGCATCTGGGTTCTCTGGTCGCAATCTCTGATTGGCGTGGATTTAACCTTATATTTAGGTCTCTAAATCAAAGCTTAAAGTCCATCTGTTTTTGCGAGGCCAGAACGCCTCCCGCTGTATCCGGGGTGTCCCGCATGACACGTCTCGCGTCTGTCCTGATCCTTGCCGCCGGCCTGCTGGCCGCGCCTGCCCTGACGTCTTCGGCCCTTGCCGATGAGGCCAGGCCGAACAAGGCCGCGCTCAAAAACGTCAAAGTAGCCGAAGAGGCCGCGCAACCCAAGTTCATCAAGGCCAACAAGCAGGAACGCGAAGCGGCGATGCGCATGGAGCCTCTGGCCCGCGCCGCTTTCTTCAATCGCGAATATGCGGGAGATCCGACCGATGTCGAAGCAGGGCTGGCCCTGTCCGATGCTCAGCGCGCGCTGGGCAACCCCAAGGAAGCCGCCGATACGGCGCACCGCGTCCTGCTGTTCGCGCCGAAGAATTACGAGGCCCTGCTGGCGGCGTCGCGGGCGCACATCGCCGACAACAACGCTTTCTTCGCCATCGACCTGCTGCAAAGCGCAACGGAGTTGAAGCCCGACGACTGGCGCGCCTTTTCGCTGCTGGGCGTGGCGCTGGACGAGTCGAGGCGCAGCGACGAAGCCATGCCCATGTGGGACAAGGCGCTGACCCTGTCGCCGAACAACCCCGCCGTCCTGACCAATCAGGCCATGTTCAAGGCGGGCCATGGCGACCTCGCTCAGGCCGAAGCCCTGCTGCGCCGCGCCGTGGCCCTGCCGGGCGCCAGCGTGCAGGTGCGCCAGAATCTGGCGCTGGTGCTGGGGATGCAGGGCAAGCTGCCAGAGGCTGAGAAACTCCTGCGTCAGGACCTGCCGCCGGACGTGGCGGACAAGAACCTCGCCTGGCTGCAATCGGCGCTCAAACCGGCGGACGCCAGCCCGGCCCGCGACTGGAACAGCCTCAAGGGCGGGTAAAAGTACTTTATTCCTCCCCATCTTTGATGGGGAGGGGGACCATCAAGCGTAGCGAAGATGGTGGTGGGGTATCTTGCGATACATCCACCGGCTTAGTCCGCTGAAATTCAGTAAGAACCCCCACCCCCACATCTCACCGCCGTTGGCGGCTCGTGCGGTCCCCCTCCCCAACAAGTTGGGGAGGTATATTATATTCCGACTCCAAACGTCCCTGTCAGGTGTGTTAAACTCTGTTAACGCCCATGCGACTCACCTCGTCAGGTGAAAACATCCCCAGACCGCGACAATGTGCACACACAAGATGTAGATATTCATCTGGTGTTAACCACAAATAGTGGTGATATAGGGGCCAGTCAGTGTCGATTCGGAAGGTCTTTCCATGAGCCTCATCATCCCCGGTTCCCAGCCCAAGGCGGGCCTGCTCACCCCCTCGATCGCCTATAAGCCCTTCCGCTATCCGTGGGCCTTCGACTTCTGGCAAAAGCAGCAGCAGGTCCACTGGCTGCCCGAGGAAGTGCCGCTGGGCGAGGACTGCAAGGACTGGGCGTCCAAGCTGAACGACAACGAGCGCAACCTGCTGACCCAGATCTTCCGCTTCTTCACGCAGTCGGACATCGAGGTTCAGGACAACTACATGGAAAAATACGGTCGGGTGTTCAAGCCGACCGAGATCAAGATGATGCTGTCGGCCTTCGCCAATATGGAGACCGTCCACATCGCCGCCTACGCGCTTCTGCTCGAAACCATCGGCATGCCGGAATCCGAATTCGGTGCGTTCATGGAATACGAGGCCATGCGCGACAAGCACGACTTCATGCAGAAGTTCGGCGTGGACAGCGATGCCGACATCTGCCGCACGCTGGCTATGTTCGGCGGCTTCACCGAAGGGCTGCAACTGTTCGCCTCCTTCGCCATGCTGATGAACTTCCCGCGCTTCAACAAGATGAAGGGCATGGGCCAGATCGTGTCGTGGTCGGTGCGCGACGAATCCCTGCACTGCGAAGGCATCATCAAGCTCTATCACGCCTTCAACAAGGAAACCGGTGCGGTGACCAAGTCGGTCGCCGACGACATCATCGACTGCTGTAAGACCGTCGTGAGCCTCGAAGACAAGTTCATCGACCTGTCGTTCGAAATGGGCCCGGTCGAAGGCATGACCCCCGACGACATCAAGCAGTACATCCGCTACATCGCCGACTGGCGTCTGCGCCAACTGGAACTGCCGGAAGTGTTCGGCGTGCAGGAAAACCCGCTGCCCTGGCTGCAGGTCCTGCTGTCGGGCGTCGAGCACGCCAACTTCTTCGAAGCCCGCGCCACAGAATATTCCAAGGCCGCGACCAAGGGCGCGTGGACCGGCGGCGAAGGCGTGTGGGATGCGTTCGATACGCTGCTCAAGAAGCGCTCGGAAGCCACGCGCGGCGTGAATGTTTAAGGAGTAAAGGCTTCCGGGGTCAGTTGACCCCGGACCCCATGAATTACAAAGCGCTCCATCGGTTGCCGGTGGAGCGCTTTTTTGGTTTCGGGGTCTGGGGCCTGCGGCCCCAGAGTCTTCTAAACTTGGCTTAAAACAGCTTCTCAGGCCGTTTCTGCAAGGTGCAGTAGCCTTCCTCGTACTCGCCCGGCCCTTCCTTGATCACGGCTGAGCCGCCTAGCGGCAGCTTGCCGTCGGTGCGGCGGGCGAGGTAGGCCCCCGTATAGCGGTCGAGCGTCACGCGAAGCTGCGCGCCGCGCTTGGTGCGGGCGTTATAGAGGTCGTAATAGTTGGGGCTGATCGTCACGCGGCATTCGATGGTTTCGCAGGCGGTGTCTTTCAGCAGGCTTTCGTGGCGCGGGTCGGCCATCACCATTTTGAAGCGCGCGGTGTCGTCGGGAAAGACGGCCGACAGGCCGACTTCCAGATAGAACTGGCCTTTGGAGATGAGGCCTTTGGGTCCGACCACCTGGGTTTCGCACTTCATGTCGTGCGTGACGCTGGGCAACAGGGACAGGGGAGCCGAAGTATCCACCGGTGCGATCGGCGCCGTCTGGGCGATGATGGCCGGCGGAGGCGGAGGGACATGGGCAGGCGTGGGCACTGCAATAGGTGTGACCGGATGGGCCTCGACCCTGGCGATGGTCGGGTGTGGGGCCGGAGTGGCCTGCAATTGCGTGTAGGGGATCGGGGCGTCGGGCAGCTTGGGCGCGGGGGCGACGACCTTGGGTTTGGGCTTGGGCTTGGGGCGCGGCCTGGGTTCAGGCTTGGGTGCGTCCGTGGTTGTCTCTTCGCCCACAGGACCGGTCGAGCCCTCGCCGTCGGGCGGCTCGGCATGGGCTGCCGCCGTCAGCGCCGCGCAGGTCATGAGGAGAAGGGCGAGGCGCTTCATCTCAGGACTCTTCGCCGAAGCGGTCGGAGACCAGCGCCACCAGTGCGTCTACGGCGTCCTGCGCCTGATGGCCTTCAGCCTCGATGTCGATGAAGGTGCCTTTGGAGGCGGCCAGCATCAGCAGGCCCATGATCGACTGCGCATCGACGCGCGAGTCGTCCTTCAGCACGTAGATCTGGGCGTCGTACTGGGCGGCGGTCTTGACGAACTTGGCCGACGCGCGGGCGTGCAGCCCTTTATCGTTGACGATTTCGACGCGTGCCGAGATGGGAGTGGAGTCGCTCATGGGGCCCTGTACCGGTAATGGCGGCGATTTTAACCGCGTCTGTCTTAGCGGGTCGTTAACACCTGTTTACCGTAAAGGCCATCTGCCGTGTTGTTGGGTTGCGAAGAGAAGATTGGCCACGGAAAACACGGAAAGCACGGAAAGGCGCGTTGAAGCGTTGAGCCCGAAGGGCCTCAAATCAATGCGTTTCAATAGCCAGATGGGGGCGCTTCGCGCCGATTATCCACGCAATGAAGTCCGTGCTTTCTGTGTTTTCCGTGGTTAAAATTCTTATCCCCTCGGTTCGAGGTATTGCGTCTGCATGGAGCGTTGTGTGTCTTCGAGGGCCATGCGGATGAGGGATTCCATGCACCATCGGGCGGCGCCGGCGTCCTGGCGCTTGATGGCGTCGAAGACCCGCCGGTGGTCAGGCACCGGGTCGCGCGTCAGGGCCTGATGGCGCTGCTTGAAGCGCGTCGACCAGGCGACCGCGGCACCGATCGAGTGGCTCAGCGATGCCAGCGCCTCGTTGTGCGTGGCGTGCATCAGCGCGTCGTGGAAGTCGAGATCGGCTTTTCGCCCGGCTTCGGTCGCCAGCGTCTCGGACTGCATGAGGTCGAGCGCCTTGTCCATGATGCGCAGGTGATCCTCCGTCCGGCGCAGGGCCGCCAGTTCCGCCGCCGCCGGCTCGGTGATCAGGCGCAACTCGAACAGGCCCTTGATGAAGTCTTCCGACGGCTCGGTCTCGAACATCCAGCCCAGAACCTCCGGATCGAGCACGTTCCAGCGGCGGCGCGCGGTGACGCGCGTGCCGGCCTTGGGGCGGCTCTCGACCATGCCCTTGGCCGCCAGAATGCGGATGGCCTCGCGATAGGCCGAGCGCGAGATATCGAGCGTCGAGGACGAGTCGATCTCGTTGGGCAGGACCTCGCCGGGCTTGTAGACGCCCCTGAGGATGTCGACGCCCAGACGATGGGCCAGCGCCCCGTGCAGGCGGCCCTGAAAATGCACACCGTAAGCGGCGGCTTCGCCACGCGCGGTATGGGAACGGTCGAGCGGTGCGGGGCTGGGGCGGTTTACGGTCATTCAGGTCCCTGTCGTTTATTCCCTCTCCCTTGAGGGAGAGGGTCGGGCCGCATTGCGGACCGGGGTGAGGGGGGCAAAGGTGGGAAAATGTCCTACCTCCGCGCAGTAGCAGAAACGGTGTTGCGCACGCCCCTCATCGAAGAATGGCTGGCCGATCTGCCCCCTCACCCGCCGCTGACGCGGCACCCTCTCCCTCAAGGGAGAGGGGAAAGTTTGAGAATCTCCCGGTGATCATAAACACGATTTGACAAACGGCAAAGTCGAGCCTAATTCGTCACGAAGAATTGTCTGAGTTTTAAGAGCAATTATCCTCCGAGGAGCGACCCATGACCCTTCGCCTGATCCAGTTTGTCGATGCCCACGGGGCGCGCGGCGTGGCCGCCGGAGAGGATGACGGCTCGGCCAGGGTCATTCTGGGTGTGACCTCGACCTACGAACTGGCGCGGGCCGCCATTGCCGCCAAGCGCTCGATCGTCGATCAGGTCAGGGAACAGGGTCTGGGCGAAGCGGTGGACATCAGGCTGGCGCTTTCGGAAGGCCGCGTGCTGGCCCCGATCGACCATCCGGATGCGGCGCACCTGCACCTGACGGGTACGGGCCTGACGCACCTCGGTTCGGCCGAGGGCCGCGACAAGATGCACGCCAAGGCCAAAGACGCCGCCAAAGACGCGGGCGGCGAGGAGAACCTGACCGACTCGATGCGCATGTTCCTGATGGGCGTGAAGAACGGCAAGCCGGCGTCGGGCACGGCGGGGGCGCAGCCGGAATGGTTTTACAAGGGCAATGGCCACGCCCTGGTCGGTCCGGGCGCCGAACTGGTGTCGCCGGGCTTTGCCGAGGACGGCGGCGAGGAGCCGGAAATGGCCGGCATCTACGTCATCGGCGACGACGGTCAGCCGTACCGCACCGGCTTTGCACTGGCCAACGAGTTCTCGGACCACGTGACCGAGAAGCAGAACTATCTGTGGCTGGCGCACTCCAAGCTGCGTCCGGCCAGCCTGGGGGTGGAGATCCTGACGGGCGACCTGCCGCGCCATGTCGAGGGCACGTCGAAGATCGTGCGCGGCAACGAGGTCATCTGGGAAAAGCCGTTCATCTCGGGCGAGGACAATATGTCCCACACGTTCGAGAACCTTGAGCACCACCACTTCAAGTACGAACTGTTCCGGGTGCCGGGCGATGTGCACGTGCACTGCTTCGGCACGGCGACAGCGAGCTTTGCCGACGGCGTCAAGACGCAGGCCGGCGACGTGTTCGAGATCGACGCCCGACCCTTCGTCCACGCGCTCAGAAACCCCCTCAAAACCACCGAACCCGTCGCGCAGACCGCCAAAGTCCTCAGGCTTTAGGAGGTTCCCTCCTCCCTGTGCCGATGGCGTGGGGAGTGGCTCCGAGTGTAACGGGGAGACGGAGGGGACGACGCAGTCTGTCCGTTTGTCGTACAACTATAATCAGGGCCTGTGTCCTTCCGTCTTCCGAGACATCCCCCTCCGTCACGCCTTCGGCGCGCCACCTCCCCACGCTAAAGCGCAGGGAGGAGAGTTACTGTGCAAACGGAAACGCCGTGGCCGACTTGATCCACTCATCGACGGCCAGGGTCTTGGTCACCGGCGGGGCGGCGCGTTCGCGGCAGTTGGGACGTTCGCACAGCCGGCACATGGGGCCGGTCTCCACGGCGGCAGGGTTGGTGAGGTCCAGCCCCTTGGCATAGACCAGCTTGTCCGCGTATTTCAGATCGCAACCCAGTCCCAGCGCCTGTTCGCTATAGGCCCCGCCGTCCCAGCCGCGCAGGCCCCGGTCGAGCGTACGCGCCAGCGTAAAATATCGGGCCTTGTCCGGCGTTTCGATCACCTGAGTCAGCACGCGGCCCGGCGACTGAAACGCCTGATGGATGTTCCAGCGCGGGCAGGCCCCGCCGAAGCGCGAAAAGGGAAACTTGCCCGCAGCGAAGCGTTTGGAGACATTACCCGCGGAATCGATGCGCATCATGAAGAAGGGCACGCCGCGACGGCCCGGTTGCGACAGGGTGGTCAGGCGGTGGGCCGCCTGCTCGAAGCTGACGCCGAACGGGGCGCGCAGCAGTTCGAGATCGTAGCCGCAGGCCTCCGCCGCCTCGTGGAAGCGGCCGTAGGGCATAAGGGTCGCGGCGGTCAGATAGTTGAGGAGCGCGATCTTGAACATGCGGCCCGATGCCAGATCGGGTGCCTTGGCGCGTTCGACGCGGGCGTTCAGTTCATTGCCGTATAGCGACAAGGCCAGTTGGTAGACGATAGCGAAGACGCGCGACGAGGGGGCCAGCGTCTCCGACAGCATCAGGCGGCGCCGGTGCGGGTCGTAGCGGCGCTGGTAGATCAGCATGACCGAGGCCGGCATGAAGCGCACGCCGATGCCGAAATCGCTTTGCAGCTTGCGTTCGGCGGCGGCTTCGAGTGTGTGCGCATCGCCCCCCAGCGCCTCGAACAGGGCCTCGCCGCGTTCATCGAAGTCCGGGAAGTGGTTGTTGGCCGCCTGCACCTGATCGCGGGTCCAGTCGGCGGGGGAGTGTTCGTTGAGGATTTCCGCCGAACCGAGGTCGATCACCTCACGCACCTTGCGCTCCTTATAGGCGCGGTACAGCCGCAGCATGGCCTCGGCCACCGTGGGGGAGGCGGCGACCAGATCGGCGATTTCGCGGCGCGGCGCGTGCAGGTCCTTGAACAACGGATCGCTCAGCACCTCGGCCAGATCGGCCTCGCCCGACGGGTCGGCCTCCGAGGTGAAGCTGCGCATGTCGAGGTCATAGGTCGAGGCCAGTTTCAGCAGCACCTGCGCCGTCACGGGGCGCTGATTGCGCTCCAGATGGTTGAGGTAGGAGGGCGACACGCCAAGGTCTTCGGCCATGCGCGTCTGGGTCAGGTTCAGATCGTGCCGCAGGCGCTTGAGGCGGCCCCCCAGGAAGAGTTTGCGATCAAGTTCGGACATGTTTTCCACTCTCCTCCCTGCGGCGAAGCCGTGGGGAGGTGGCATTTGGCAAAGCCAAATGACGGAGGGGGATGGCGCCAAGCTTTGCAGCGTGGCCGATCTTCGGAGTCGTCCCCCTCCACCGCTGCGCTTCGCTGGCGGTCCCCCTCCCCATCGCTGCGCGACAGGGAGGAGATAAGATGAGTCATTTAGTCATAAATTTACAAAAATTGCAAGGTCGGGTTTTGCTAAATGACGCGAGAGATGGGCTGAAAAACCTACACTTGTGAGGATTTGAAGCGCTTAATCGTCTCATCACACAGCGCGGCCCTGCCGCCAGAAAGGAGACGCATTATGACAAATATATCCATATTTACACCGTTTCTGAGCCCGTTCGACCTGGCTACCGCTTACGTGTCTTCGTTCGGCGCAGCGGCGGTGTTGTCGCGTCAGGCCACCCTGATGGCCCACCGTGAAAGCCTCAGCCGCGAAATTTCGCTGACGCGAGCCCAGCCCCAGCCCCACCCGGAGACCCTGTCATGACCACTTTCGAGCAACTGGTGCCCAATGCCCCCAAGGGCCGTTTCGACGGCATCACCCGTCCGTACACGCCGGAAGAGGTAATGCGCCTGCGCGGTTCGGTGCATATCCAGAACACGCTGGCCGAGCGCGGGGCCAACCGCCTGTGGCAACTCCTGCACGAAGAGCCGTTTATCAATGCGCTGGGGGCCGTCACCGGCAATCAGGCCATGCAGATGGTGCGGGCGGGCCTCAAGGCCATCTACCTCTCCGGCTGGCAGGTGGCGGCGGATGCCAATACCGCTTCGGCCATGTATCCGGATCAGTCGCTCTACCCGGCCAATGCCGCGCCCGAACTGTGCCGTCGCATCAATCGCACGCTTCAGCGCGCCGATCAGATCGAGCATTCGGAAGGTGGCGCGAAACGAGATTGGTTCGCGCCCATTGTGGCTGACGCCGAAGCCGGTTTCGGCGGGCCGCTGAACAGTTTCGAGATCATGAAGGCCTTTATCGAGGCCGGTGCGGCGGGCGTGCATTTCGAGGATCAACTGGCTTCGGAAAAGAAGTGCGGCCACCTCGGCGGCAAGGTGCTGGTCCCGACCCAGGCGCATGAGCGCAACCTGATCGCGGCGCGTCTGGCGGCCGATGTGATGGGCGTGCCGACGCTCACCGTGGCGCGGACGGATGCAGAATCGGCGCAACTGATCACGTCCGACATCGATGAGCGCGACCATCCGTTCATCGAGCGCGACAGCCGCACGCCGGAAGGCTTCTTCCGCCTGAAGGCCGGTACGGGCCTCGATCACTGCATCGCGCGCGGTCTGGCCTATGCCAAATACGCCGACCTGCTATGGTGGGAGACCTCGCATCCGGACCTCGACGATGCGCGCCGCTTTGCCGAGGCCGTGCACCGCGAACATCCGGGCAAGTTGCTGGCCTATAACTGCTCACCGTCCTTCAACTGGAAGGCCAGGCTGGACGAGGCGACCATCGCCAAATTCCAGCGCGAACTGGGGGCGATGGGCTATAAATTCCAGTTCGTCACGCTGGCCGGGTTCCACTCGCTGAATAACGGCATGTTCGAACTGGCTTCGGGCTACCGCGACCGCGGCATGGCGGCCTATTCCGAGCTTCAGCAGCGCGAATTCGCCAACGAAGCGGCGGGCTACACCGCCACCCGCCACCAGCGCGAAGTCGGCACCGGCTATTTCGACAAGGTCGCCCTGACCATCAGCAACGGACAATCGTCCACCACGGCTTTGAAGGACTCCACGGAGACCGCGCAATTTTACCCCGCGCTCAAGCAGCGAAGCGGTAGCGCAACTGAAATGACACCTGCCGAGTAAAGGAGAACGACAATGAATACCTACACCCGTCCCGACACCATCATCGACTTCTGTCTGGCCCCGCTGCAACTCGATCCGCGCTCCGAGGCCTCGCGTGAGACCCGCCGCCGACTGGAGCACGTGCTGCGCACCTATCAACTCAAGCTGGCCCAGCCGGTAGCGGTCGATTTCAGCCACATGCCGACCCTGACCATCAATGAAGCCGCTCACGGTTACGAGTAGAGTTTGATCATTCCTCCCCGACTTCTCGGGGAGGGGGACCATTTGCAGAGCAAATGGTGGTGGGGTGTCTTGCGATATGCCCCACCTGATCAGTTTACTGAAATTAAGAAAGAAACCCCACCACCACATCTCACCGACCTTTGGTCGGCTCATGCGGTCCCCCTCCCCGGCATAGCCGGGGAGGTATGATTTTTCGTCAGGCATTGTTTGACGCCCGCCGCGCGTTTCAGTAAGGCTAGGCCAAACCCCACAATCAGCGTGGCATAAGTCTATGAGCACCGTTCCTCCCCCCGAAATTATCTATGTCGATGGCCACAAGGTCGCCTGCAATGGCGGCGGCGGGGCGCTGGGCCACCCGTTGACCTATTACGAGCTGGGCGCCAATGGCGAGGTCGAATGCGGCTATTGCGACCGTAAGTTCGTCCATAAGGATCACGCGCACGACTATGTCGATCCGGCCCCGCGTCCCGAAGGCAGTCACTAATGAGGTATCTTCACACGATGATCCGTGTGAAGGATCTGGACGCCGCGCTGGATTTCTACTGCCGGGGTCTGGGCCTGTTCGAAGTGCGCCGCAATGTCAGCGAAAAAGGCCGGTTCACGCTGGTCTTTCTGGCCGCGCCGCTGGATTCGGCGACGGCGACCGTCAATGGCGGCGACCGCGCCGCGCCGCATGTCGAGCTGACCTATAACTGGCCGGACGACAATGGCGTGGCCGAAGACTATACCGGCGGCCGCAATTTCGGGCATCTGGCCTATGAGGTCGATGACGTCTACGCAACGTGTCAGCACCTGATGGATATGGGCGTGGTGATCAACCGTCCGCCGCGCGACGGCAATATGGCCTTCGTGCGCTCTCCGGACGGCATCAGCATCGAACTGCTGCAAAAGGGTCAGCCGAAACCGCCGCAGGAACCGTGGGCGAGTATGCCGAATACGGGGAGCTGGTAGGTGAAAGCCGTTCGGGATAACCGGGCGGCTTTTTTCGTTGCCCCCAAGCCACCCCACCCGTCATTTGGCTGGCGCCAAATGCCACCCTCCCCGCCAGCGGGGAGGTATGAATAATTTTAAAGCATGCTAATATACCTCCCTGCACTTTAGTGCGGGGAGGGGGACCGTTCGCGGAGCGAAGGGTGGTGGGGTGCTCTCTTTGTCAGCCACAGATCCGAAGCAAATTGTCAGGGCGCGGCGGTTCCGTAAGGCATTGACTCAGCCGGAATGGCTGTTGTGGGAGCGTTTGAAGCATCGCCTTGACGATGGGTTGATCTTTCGTCGACAGCATCCGGTAGGGCCCTATATTCTCGACTTCTATTGTAAAGCCGCGGCCTTATGCATCGAGGTTGACGGTGGTTTGCATAGTCTCGGGGATAGGCCGGAGCGAGATGCTGAGCGCGACCGGTTTCTGGGGGCGCAGGGGTTGGAGGTCTATCGCATTCCGGCGGCAGAGGTTTATGCTGATCCGGATGCGGTGGCCGATGGGGTGAGGTTGAAGGCGTTGGCGCGGGTGGAAGGGTTGTGAGCCACCCCACCACCATAGGCTCCGCCCTCCTGTCAGCGCGGAGTTGGTCATCTTCCTGCCAATCCCTGACGCTTTGAATTGGCATCGTTCGCGGATGGCTCTATGAAGCCTGCATACCTTGTTTGAAGCGAGCCCTCATGTCTGCAAAGCGCCTCGTCCTGATCGACGGTTCCGGCTATATCTTCCGCGCCTATCACGGCTTGCCGCCGCTGACGCGCAAGTCTGACGGCCTGCCGGTCGGGGCCGTGTCGGGCTTCTGCAACATGCTGTATAAGCTCATCAAAGAGAACCGCGGAGATGACGCACCTTCGCATCTGGCGGTCATTTTCGACGCCGGGGCGCATACCTTCCGCAACGATCTTTACGATCAGTACAAGGCGCACCGCCCGCCGCCCCCCGAAGACCTGATCCCGCAATTTCCGCTGATCCGTCAGGCCACCAAGGCCTTCGGCATCCACAATGTCGAGCTTCTGGGCTTTGAGGCCGACGACCTGATCTGCACCTATGCCGATATGGCGGTGAAGGAAGGGTTTGAAGTCACCATTATCTCGTCCGACAAGGATCTGATGCAACTGGTCAACGACCACGTCTCGATGCTCGATCCGGTCAAGGGTACGCATGTCGGCCGTGAGCAGGTCATCGAAAAGTTCGGCGTGCCGCCGGAACTGGTCGTCGATGCGCAGGCCCTGATCGGCGATTCCACCGACAATGTCCCAGGCGCGCCGGGCATCGGCATCAAGACCGCCGCGCAACTGATCCTCGAATACGGCTCGCTCGATGCGCTGCTGGAGCGCGCGCACGAAATCAAGCAGCCCAAGCGCCGCGAGGCCCTGACCGAGTTCCGCGACCAGATTCTGATGTCGCGCGAACTGGTGCGTCTGCGTTGCGACGTGCCGCCGCCGTGCCCCATCGACGAATTTGCGCTGAAAGACCCGGATGCGGCGGAACTGGGCGCGTTTCTGGCCGAGATGGAATTCACCTCTCTGGCGCGCCGCGTCGGCGGATCGCTGACGACGCTCGAAACCGCGCAATCCACGCCGCGCGACATTTCCGTACCGGTATCGAAGCCGCTGTTCGGCGGCAGCGCGCAGGCATCGGTCCCCCGTGCAGCGACGCCCGAAGCCCTGCTGACTCCGGTCAATTACGAAGCCTATCAATGCCTTCAGGACAGGGAGGCGCTGAAGGCCTATCTGGCGCAGTGCCGCGCAGCGGGCGTCTTTGCCGTCGATACCGAAACCGACTCGCTGTCGGCCACGGCGTCGGGTCTGGTCGGCGTGAGTTTGAGCTGCGCGCCGGGATCGGGGGTCTATATCCCGCTGGCCCATGAATCCGACGACGGCGGTCTGGCCCTGTCCGGTGACGAACTGAAGCAGATTGCGCTGGTCGAGGCCTTGGCCGAACTGAAACCGCTGCTCGAAGACCCGACCGTGCTCAAGGTCGGGCAGAATATCAAATACGACCTGTCTGTCTTTGCGCGCTACGGCATCCGCGTCGCCCCCTATGACGACACCATGCTGATTTCCTACGTGCTCGAAGGCGGCCTGCACGGGCACGGCATGGACGAGTTGTCGGAACTGCACCTCGGCCACACGCCGATCCCGTTCAAGCAGGTCGCCGGCACGGGCAAGAACGCCAAGTCGTTCAAGTTTGTGGACCTCAAGCCTGCGACCGAATACGCCGCCGAAGACGCCGACATCACGCTGCGTCTGTGGCACGTGCTCAAGCCGCAACTGGCGCAGAAGCGGCTGGTGACGGTGTATGAGACGCTGGAGCGCGCCCTGCCGACCGTGCTGTCGGACATGGAACTGGCCGGGGTGCGCGTCGATCCGCAGGTGCTGCGTCAGTTGTCGCAGGATTTCGGCGTGCGCATGGGCGAGATTGAAATTGAGGCGCACGGCGTCGCCGGCCACCCGTTCAACCTCAACTCGCCACAGCAACTGGGCGCTATCTTCTTCGACGAAATGGCCCTGCCGGGCGGCAAGAAGACGGCGACGGGTCAATGGGCCACCGACGTCAAGGTGCTGGAAGAGATCGCTGAAAAGGGCACGCACGAGCAGGGCAAACGCCTCGCCCGGCTGCTGCTCGACTATCGTCAGATGGCCAAGCTGAAGGGCACCTATACGGACGCCCTGGTCGAATATGCCGATCACGAAACGAGCCGTATCCACACCAGCTATCAACTGGCCTCGACGACAACGGGCCGCCTGTCGTCCAACGAACCGAACCTGCAGAACATCCCGATCCGCACCATGGAAGGCCGCAAGATCCGTACCGCCTTTATCGCGCGTCCGGGGCATAAGCTGATTTCAGCCGACTATTCGCAGATCGAACTGCGTCTGCTGGCCCATATCGGCGACATCGGCCAGCTTAAGAAGGCGTTTCAGGACGGCATCGACATCCACGCCCTGACGGCGTCGGAAATGTTCGGGGTGCCGGTCGACGGGATGCCGTCGGACGTGCGCCGCCGCGCCAAGGCCATCAATTTCGGCATCATCTACGGCATTTCGGCCTTCGGTCTGGGCAACCAGCTCGGCATCGATAACGCCGAGGCGGCGCGCTACATCAAGACCTATTTCGAGCGCTTCCCCGGCATCAAGGCCTATATGGACGCGGCCAAGGAACAGGTGAAGGCGACGGGCTATGTCGAGACCATCTTTGGCCGCCGTATCCATATTCCGGACATCAGCGCCAAGTCGGCAGGGCAGCGCGCCTTTGCCGAGCGCGCAGCGATCAACGCGCCGATTCAGGGCACGGCGGCCGACATCATCCGCCGCGCCATGATCCGCATGCCGACCGCGCTGGAATCGGTCGGCCTGACCACGAAAATGCTGCTTCAGGTCCACGACGAACTGATCTTCGAAGCGCCGGACGACGAGGTCGAAACGGCGAAGCGGGTCATCTCCGACGTGATGCGCAATGCGGCGCTGCCGGCCATCGATATTTCGGTGCCGCTGGAGGTCGAGGCCAAGGCGGCGGATAACTGGGACGAGGCGCACTGACCTTGTGTAATTACGAAATTGTAGTTACAATAGGGCCATGACAGATACGCTGTTCGAATGGGATGACGTCAAGGCGCTGAGCAATCTCCGCAAACACGGCGTCGACTTCGATACGGCGACACTGGTCTTTTACGACCCTTTCGCGGTTACGGAAATGGATCGTATTGAGGGCGGCGAGCAGCGTTGGCAGACACTGGGCCGGGTCAACGATACGCTTCTGCTTCTGGTGGCCCATACCGTTTGGGATGACGACGACACAGAAATTATCCGCATCATTTCCGCTCGACAGGCTGTACCCAAGGAAAGGCGAAAATATGAGCAGCAAAATCGTTAGACGTATCTTCGACCCCGCTAATCCGCCGGTTCTGACCGAGGCGCAGAAGAGGCAACTCGAAGCCTTGGCCGCACGTCCGGACAGTGAGATCGACGTCAGCGACATTCCGCCGCTGACCGATGGTTTCTGGGAAAACGCCCTGCGCAATCCGTTTATGCGACCTGTCAAACAGCAGGCGACGGTACGTCTTGATGCCGATGTGCTCGACTGGCTCAAATCGTCCGGCAAGGGCTATCAGACGCGACTCAACGCGATCCTGCGCAAGGAAATGCTGGCCGATCTCAAACGGCGCGCCTGACACTGTGAACGCACTCATCCACCGTCACAACGGCGAGTTTCTCGGCCTTATTCTGGTGGCCTGCCCGGCGTGCGGCGGCAAGGCGCAGTTAACGGAACGCGACGGTGCGGCCGCGCGGCGGCTGGTCTGTACGGCCTGTGGACACAACCGTGACATAGAACCCCGCAACGCCTGTGTGTCAACCTATCCGCCGACCGACAATATCTGCAACGGTCTCTCGCTCTGGCTCGAAGTCGAAACGCGGCATGGTCGGCTATACGCCTTCAATGAAGCGCACCTCGATCATATTGCCGACTATGTCGCCTCGAACCTGCGCGAGATGGCCCCGACGTCAGGTCTGCGTAACGCCTCAGTTACCTCACGCCTGCCCCTATGGATCAAGCAGGCCAAAAACCGCACCGAAGTCCTCAAACTCATCGACAAGCTGAGATCAAAATGACCGTCGTCAAACGCCTCGATCACTTCAATATCCAGACCCACGATATGGCCGGCACCATCGCCTTCTATGCCGACCTGCTCAATCTCGATGCCCGTACGGCCCCTGAGCGAGACCCGGCGGATCGCATGTGGCTTTACGATTCGGGCGACCGGGCGGTGATCCACCTCAACCGCTTCGGCACGGACAACACCATTCCGCGCGAGGTCGTGCCGGGCCATCCGACCGGGGCCATCCACCACATCGCCTTCGAGTGCGAGGGCTATGACGAGACGGTCGAAAAGCTTAAGATCAGGGGGCTTTTCTACGCCACCAATGACATCCCGCGGATCAACCTGCGACAGCTATTTGTTGCCGATCCGAACAACGTGCTTCTGGAGCTTAATTTCAGAAATTGAATACTTGCCATAATTACGGAACGCCTTGTATCATTTCGTTTTATAACTGAGCATTGTCTTTAAGTTAACGTTACATTTATAGTTAAGCGGGAAGATCAGAACCCTGTTGTCCCAAGGGCCAGGCCCTGTTTCCCGTGTGTTCCGATGTTCAAAAATCTCACCATTCGCGCGCGCATCGTCGCGGCGTTCGCTCTCATCTTGTTCAGCACGATAGGGTTGGGCCTGTTCAGCGTCACGCAGTTGAACGCCGTCAACAAATCGGTGGACGAACTGGGTTCGAACTGGCTGCCTACGGCGAACGTGCTGGGGGATATGTCTCAGACGTTCGAGCTTATGCGTCTGCGTCAGTTGCAATTACTGAGCGCCGGGGACGCTGATCGCGCCGAGATTACGGAAAATATCGCCAAATCGTCGAAGGAACTCGAAGCCACGCTCGAAAAATACAAGCCGATGATCACGGCGGGCGAGGAGCAGGCGCTGGCTGACAAGATTTTCGGCACGATGGACGAATATCGCACCAACAGCCAGCTTTACCTGAATAGGGTGCAGGACGGGGACATGGCCGGGGCGCAGACCTTCTTCATGAACGATATGCAGGCTCAGGCCCGCACCCTGCGCGAGGCCATCCGCGCCGACCGCGCCTATCAACTGAAGGCCGGCAACGAAGCGGCTGCCTCCGGTATCGCCACGGGCAAGGCCGCTTCGCTGATGATCATGATCGCCCTGGGCGTCACCGCCGTCTTCGCGTCTATCATCGGCTTTATGATGATCCGCAGCGTATCGGCCCCGATCTCGCACATGGCCGACGTGATGAAGTCGCTGTCGAGCGGCCAGACCGACGTGAAGGTGCCGAATCTGGGTGAGCGCAACGAAATCGGCAATATGGCGTCGGCGGTCGAAGTCTTCCGCGATGGCATGATCCGCAACAAGGCGCTGGAAGCCGAGGCCGCCAAGGCCCGCGAAGATGCGGAATATCAGCGCAAGCAGGCCATGCGCGATCTGGCCGCCGACTTCGAAGGCGCCATCGGCGGCGTGGTCGAAATGGTCTCTTCCGCGGCCACCGAAATGCAGGCCACCGCGGCGCAACTGACGGCTTCGGCGCAGGAATCCTCGGCTCAGGCGCAGTCGGTTTCGGCCGCCGCCGAAGAGGCCGGCACCAATGTGACCTCGGTCGCCGGTTCGGCCGAAGAACTGGGCGCTTCGGTGTCCGAAATCAGCCGTCAGGTCCAGCATTCGCTGGTCAAGGCGCGCGAGGCGGTGGGCGAGGCCGAAGCGACCTCCGCCATCGTCAACGAACTGTCCGAAGCCGCCGCCCGCATCACCGGTATTGTCGACATGATCTCCGGCATCGCCGCCCAGACCAACCTGCTGGCGCTCAACGCCACCATCGAATCGGCGCGCGCCGGTGAGGCGGGCAAGGGCTTCGCGGTCGTCGCCGCCGAGGTCAAGACGCTGGCCACGCAGACCGCTCGCGCCACGACCGAGATCAACCAGCAGATCGCCGGCATCCAGTCCACGACCGAGCAGGCGGTGCGCGCCATCGGCAGCATCTCCGAAACCATCCGCGCCATCAACGAGTCCTCGGCGACCATCGCCGCCGCCGTCGAGCAGCAGGGCGCAGCGACCAGCGAGATCGTGCAGGCGGTCAATCAGGCCTCGATCGGCACCACCGAAGTGACGCAGAACATCACCGGGGTGGCCCGCATGGCCGAAGAAACCGGCATGGGCGCGTCGCAGGTGCTGGGGGCGTCTTCCGAACTGGCGCAGCAGGCCGAAAACCTGCGCGGTCAGGTCAATAACTTCCTGGCGCAGGTCCGCGCCACGTAAGCGCGGGCGCAATTAAAGAAAAGGCCCGGCGTATATGCCGGGCTTTATAATGATCTTATGCCGCCAACCCGGCCTGCACCAGCAGCGGTTTCAACTGCCCCAGCGCCGCGGGATCGCCCAGCAGACTGGCGCGCACGTCGGGGAGGCGCAGTTGTTTCATCACCTCGGCCTTGGCCATCTCGCTCAGCGCGCCCTGCGGGCCGGCCTGGCCGGTGGCGAAGCTCAGCAGGGCCAGCATACACTGTAGCGGCGTCTTCGAGCCCTTGAGGATGTGCGGGATGAGGTGGATGTCGGCGGCGATTTGCGCGCCGATCTGCCCCAGCCGCCCCTGAGCGGCCTCGGTGTCGCTTTCGCTGAGGCTGGCCTTGGCGATGCGGCGTTGCAGGTGCGCCAGCAGTTGCAGGCGCTGGCCTGCCGGACGTTTGGGGTCGCGCAGGTCGTTTTCAAATCGGTGCGCCGTCAGAGACGACATCAGCCAGCGCGCGGCCTGTTTCTTGTTGGCGGGCCCGACCACGTTCTCGCACAGCCACAGGATGCGCTCGATCTCTTCGACGCAGTGGGCCGCGCCGTGGGTCAGGCCTTCGACGAAGGTGCTGGAGACCAGCATCTTCGAGCGCTCGATAAAGGCTTCGGAAATGTCCTCACGCTCGGTCTGTTGCTGGCTGCCGGCGGTCAGGGCCAGCGCCATGGCGCGCAGCAGGTCGATCTCGCCCACCGGGTCTTCGGGCTTCAGACGTTTCACGCCGCGCAGTTCGCTCAGCACGTTACGGAAGGCCTGCAGGCGCAGGTCGCGGAAGTGACCGCGGCGGATCAGGCGCGCGAAATCTTCCAGATGCGCCGGCGGCGGGGGCAGGGCGCGCCCGATGGCGGCATCCAGGTCCGACAGGCGCGCGATGGCGTCGCCGCTGACCATGTGGGTCAGGAAGGCCAGTCCGTCACCTATGCTGACCTCACCGCCCAGAATTTCGGCCAACCCGCCTTTGCGCGCAAACAGTTCGACCACGGGCGTTTCGATAGCGTCGAGCGCCCATTTCAGTTCCGGCTTTTCGGCGATGGTCGTGGCGATCTGCGTCAGGGGCGCGAGCTTGCGTCCGCTGTTGCGATCGACGGCCATCAGCTTGGCCACCGCCCCGCCCAGCGCGTAGGCGCGCTCCGGCTGCTGAGCGATGCGCGCTACCTGAGCCGGGATGTCGCCGCTCAGGTCGATGTCGGCAAAGGTCTTCTTGCGGCCGTCGCCGATGACGCGGTTGATGGCCTTTTCGGACAGGGTCGTCCAGCGGCGCATGATTTCGTGAATCGACGCGCCGGTCTCTTCGGATTCCGGGATGGCGATCTTCTGGATGGCGTGGGTCAGGTCGTTGGTCGACACGTCCAGCCGCTCGCACAGGACCGGGCTGTGCAGCAGTTCAAACACGGTGGCACCCTGCCGGCGCAGCCAGTCTTCCAGCACGCGGGCGATGGTTTCGCGGGCATGGCGGCTGTAGAGGTCCTGCGGTGAGGTGCAGACCGGCTCGGCGCTGGTGGCGACCTTGGGCTTGCTCTTCACTTCGGGCAGACCCTCGGTCAGGAGGGTGTAAGAGCGGAATTCGCCGGTATCGTCCGAAAAGACTTCCTTGGTCACCTTGATCGCGGCGGCGCGGCGCGTGGTCAGAAGTTCGCGCGCCTGAGCCAAGGCTACGTCGCGATTGTCGAGCGCGTTCTGCAGCACCCAGCCCGCCTGCGGCGTCTTGCGCGAGAAGACTTCGTAATGAATCTGACCGGCCATGAATCTCCGACGCCGACAAGGCTGCTATGGGCTCTTTATGACCCGCTTGTCACAAAGGCTGCCATTCGCGTCGAATTATGGACGAATCCTGTTAAATTAACGTTGAAGCGCCGCAGGGGCCTGATTATCACCCCGGAGCGGCCTATATTTGGTCAATAATTGAGTGTTTGGCGTAAACAGCGTTATATCTTTATGGACTAAACGCGGAATGTAACGGCGAGCAGCGTATCCGCTATTGCCAGACCAGAAGACAACCGGAGGGCTCATGGCCAGAATTACCCTTGTCGATGATGACGAAAACATTGTCACCAGCGTTTCGCTGGCGCTCGAAAGCGGGGGGCACGTGGTGCAGGCCTATCATGACGGCGCGGCCGGTCTGGCGGCGCTGGAGAAGGATCCGCCCGATCTGGCCATCCTCGACGTCAAGATGCCGCGCATGGACGGTATGGAAGTGCTGCGCCGCCTGCGCATGAACTCCAATCTGCCGGTCATCATCCTGACCTCAAAGGACGATGAGATCGACGAAGTGCTGGGCTTCAACCTCGGTGCCGACGACTATATGCACAAGCCCTTCTCGCAGCGCCTGCTGCTGGAGCGCGTCAAGGCGGTGCTGCGCCGCGCTGGCGTCATCGAACAGGGCGAGCCGCCCGAAGTTCAGGAGGCCCTGAACGCCAAGTCGCTCAAGCGCGGCAAGCTGGTGATGGACGCGGCGCGTCACGAATGCACCTGGGAAGGCCGCCCGGTGCGCCTGACCGTCACCGAGTTCCTGCTGCTGCACGCGCTGGCGCAGCGTCCGGGCTTCGTCAAGAGCCGCGACAACCTGATGGACGCCGCCTATGACGATCAGGTCTATGTCGACGACCGCACCATCGACAGCCACATCAAGCGTATGCGCAAGAAGTTCCGTCTGGTCGATCAGGAGTTCGATTCCATCGAAACCCTCTACGGCGTGGGCTACCGTTACCGCGAAGTTTAACCGATGCTGTTGGCCTGCCTGTCTTATACCTCACTGGCAATGCCGGGGAGGGAGACCGCACGAGCCGCCGCAGGCGGTGAGATGTGGTGGTGGGGTGTCTTGCGAAACCTTCCGCCGACGCGCAGGCTGAACGCGATTAAGCCCCCCCACCACCCCGCCCTTACGGGCGCGGTCCCCCTCCCCAACAAGTTGGGGAGGTATGATTATGCAGACATCTGAAACGCCTCAACGCCGCATCCCCCTGCCGCCCTTCACGCGCATCGGTTTCTTCCGGGCGCGGCTGGGGCGGCTTATCCTGCTGCTCAATCTGGCGGGATTGCTGGTGCTGGTCATCGGCGCGCTGGTGCTCAACGAATTTCGTCAGGGCCTGATCGATAACCGCAAGGAGTCGCTGATGGCTCAGGCGGAGACGATGGGCGAAATCATCGCCTATGTCGCGACCGCCGGCGATCCGGAGCCCTATCTCAGCGCGCAGGATGCGGTGCAGCCGCTGGCGCGCTTTATCCCGCCCGAGCAGCGCGCGCGCCTGTTCGATGGCAATGGTCAGGTGCTGACCGATTCCTATACGGTTTCCGAACTGATCGACGTTCGGGCCCTGCCGCCGGTCAACGAGTCACGGCCCACGCCGGAAATGCGTCAGGCCGCGGGCCGCAAACAGGAAGCCGCGCGTGAGGCGCTGGAAACCGAGGTCAGGCTGGCCCTGACCGGTGAGCGCGTGGCGTCGGTCCGTTATAATGAACGGGGCGAAAAGGTCGTCTCGGTCTCGGTGCCGATCCGTCGGGTCAAGGCGATCCTCGGCGTCCTGACGCTGGAGGCCGGCGATGTCGACGCCATCGTCGCCGCCCAGCGCTGGGCCATGCTGCCCTTCATTCTGGTGGCGCTGGGCGTCAGCCTCTTTTCCTCCCTGTTGCTGCACTGGCTGGTCAGCCGCCCCATCCACCGCCTGTCCGACGCCGCCGACGCCGTGCGTATGCAGAAGGCGCGGACCTTTTCGTTGCCCGACCTCGAATCGCGTTCCGATGAGGTGGGGATTCTGGCCCGCTCGCTGCAATCCATGACCGAGGCCCTGCAAAAGCGCATGGACGAGATCGACCGCTTCGCCGCCGACGTGTCGCACGAGATCAAGAACCCGCTGACCTCGATCCGCAGCGCGCTGGAAACTCTCAATCTGGTCAAGGACGAGGCGGCCAAGGCGCGGCTGATGGCGGTGATCCAGCAGGATGTGCGCCGCGCCGACCGCCTGATCACCGATATTTCCAATGCCTCGCGCCTCGATGCCGAACTGGCGCGCGATGTACCCAGGCCGGTCGATGTCGGCGCGCTGCTCGACGATATCGTCTCGCTCTATCAGCACATGCCGGACGGCGTGGCGGTCAGCCTGAGCCGCAATGTGACGCCGGCGGCGTCGAAGGTCATGGGCCGCGAAGGGCCGCTGGGGCAGGTCTTCCGCAATATCATCGACAATGCCCGTTCCTTCTCGCCCGAAGGCGGCACGGTGCGCGTCACCGTCGCTCATTCCGACGCCGACCCGGCGCGACCCCTACAGATCGTGGTCGAGGACGACGGCCCCGGCATCCCGGCGGAAAATCTGGAGACCATCTTCCAGCGCTTCTACACCTCGCGGCCCAAGGGCACCGACTTCGGGCGCAATTCGGGGCTGGGCCTGTCGATCTCGCGTCAGATCATCGAGGCACAGGGCGGCCGCGTCTGGGCCGAGAATCGCACGGATGCCGATGGCGCCGTGGCCGGTGCGCGCTTTACCATCGCCCTGCCGAACGTGTATCAGTAATTATCATCTTATGCCTCGCCAGCTTGCTGGGGAGGGGGACCGCACGACGCGCGCAGCGCTAGATGCGGTGGTGGGGGTTCTTTTTGGCTCAACGGTTACAGCGTGTTGAGCCGTAGTAAGATACCCCACCACCCCGCCCTGCGGGCGCAGTCCCCCTCCCCGACAAGTCAGGGAGGAATGATATTTGGAGCCGCCCTTGTCCCGTATCATCATCCACGCGACTTCGCTGACCGTGCCGATCCGCGGCCAATGGCGGGGCGTGTTGCTGATGGGGCCGTCGGGGGTGGGCAAAAGCGATCTCGCCTTGCGCGCGATGGAATCCGGTTTTCGGCTCATAAGCGATGACTATTCCGTGCTCTGGGCGTCCGGCGATCACATTTTCGCCAGCGCGCCTGACACCATCGCCGGCCGTATGGAGGTGCGCGGTGTCGGCATCACCGCTCAGGCCCGCCGCACCCTGACCCGCGTAAGTCTTTGTGTGCAATGCCAATTATCAAAGCCGGAGCGTCTGCCGGAGGTCGAGCTGACCCCTGTTCTGGGTCACGATATCCCCACCTTGCGCCTTAACCCAAGGGAAGCTTCGACTGTGGCCAAACTGCTCACAAGGCTGAGACTTCTGTCGTGATCCCGCCGTTCGGCCTTGGCACCGTCGCATTTTCGTCCTAAACCGAAAGACCTTTTTGCAGTGCGGTGAATTGGGTCTATACTCGCGCTCTTGTGCCCCGCCCCGATGTCTTCGGGCGGTCATGTGTAAGGATGACGTCTAATATGATCGGACTGGTGATCGTGACCCACGGTGGTCTGGCGGAAGAGTTCGTGTCCGCCATGGAGCACGTAGTGGGACCGCAGGATCAGGTGACGGCCATCTGTATCGGGCCCGAAGACGACATGGCCCAACGCCGTCAGGACATCCTCAAGGCCACCTTCGCCAATGACAGCGGCGACGGGGTGATTCTGCTGACCGACATGTTCGGCGGCACGCCGTCGAATCTGGCCATTTCGGTCATGGAACAGACCAAGGCCGAGGTCATTGCCGGGCTCAACCTGCCCATGCTGATCAAACTGGCGACCCTGCGCAAGATCGAGGCCCTGTCCGATTGTGTGCAGCACGCCCAGGAAGCCGGGCGCAAATACGTCACCGTCGCCTCGTACGTCCTGTCGGGTGATAACTAAGCTTTTAAGACGCGCATTTGATACCAAAAACCGGTGCCCACTTTTTGTAATGCGCTTGTCGAATTTGATCGCAAGGCGCGGGACGCGCGCGGCGACTTAAAGGCGCACAGTGGAGATCCCATATGACCGAG
This sequence comes from Asticcacaulis sp. AND118, assembly GCF_020535245.1. Lineage (GTDB taxonomy): Bacteria > Pseudomonadota > Alphaproteobacteria > Caulobacterales > Caulobacteraceae > Asticcacaulis. The sequence continues at coordinate 411,395 of NZ_CP084910.1, forward strand.
GATCGCCCCATGACCGCCCCCTTCCCCATCACCGAAGATCCGCGCTGGCAGGCCGTCATCACCCGTGACGCCGCACAGGACGGCGCGTTCGTCTACGGCGTGAAGACGACCGGCGTCTATTGCCGCTGCACCTGCGCCGCGCGCCTGCCCAAGGCGGAGAATGTGCGCTTCTTCGAGACGGGCGCGCAGGCCCAAGCGGCGGGCTTTCGCGCCTGCAAGCGCTGCAAGCCCGATCAGGCCGGCGAACGCGCGCGTCAGGCGCAGATGATCGCCGCCGCTTGTCGTGAGATCGAAACCGCCGAGATCGAACCGAAGCTGGGCGATCTGGCGCAACAGGCGGGTCTCAGCCCCTTTCATTTCCATCGCGTGTTCAAGGCGGCTACGGGCCTGACGCCCAAGGCCTATGCCCGTGCCCATCGCGGCGGGAAGATGCGCGCCGCCCTGAAGGCCAGCGGCAGCGTGACCGAGGCCATTTATGAGGCCGGTTTCAACGCCCCCAGTCGTTTCTATGCCGATACGGCCGGGGCGCTCGGCATGTCGCCGCGCGTATTCCGCAATGGCGGCGCGGCGGAGGTGATTCGTTTCGCTGTGGGGCAGTCGCGCCTGGGCGCGCTTCTGGTGGCCCGCAGCGAGAAGGGGGTTTGCGCCGTGTTTCTGGGTGACGATCCCGATGCGCTGGTGCGTGATCTTCAGGACAGCTTCCCCAGGGCTGAACTGATCGGCGGCGATGCCGGATTCGAGACGACCCTGGCGCGTGTGGCCGGGGTGATCGAAGCGCCGGAAACGCCGCTCGACCTGCCGCTCGATATCCGCGGCACGGTGTTCCAGCAGAAGGTGTGGGCGGCCTTGCAGACCATCCCGGCCGGGACGCGCGTTTCCTATGCCGAACTGGCCGAGCGGGTAGGGCTGCCGGCGGCGGTGCGCGCTGTGGCCTCGGCCTGCGCGGCCAACAAGATCGCGGTGGCCATTCCCTGTCACCGCGTGGTGCGGATGGACGGCGCGCTGTCCGGCTATCGCTGGGGCGTCGAGCGCAAGGCGGTGCTGCTGGAGGCCGAACAGGCAGAGTGAATCTGGCTTGTTGATTTGTTCTCTTTTTGTGCTATGTTCCCTCTACGTTCTAATGACGTTGCGGAACCGCATCATGGAAAACGAGAACATCGAACCTCTGCGCAAGATCATCCATGTCGATATGGATGCCTTCTATGCCTCGGTGGAACAGCGCGATAATCCCGAACTGCGCGGCAAGCCCGTCGCCGTGGGCGGCATGGAACGCGGCGTCGTCGCCGCGGCCTCTTACGAAGCGCGCAAGTACGGCATCCGTTCGGCCATGCCTTCGGTCACCGCCCGGCGCAAATGCCCGGACCTGATCTTCGTCAAGCCGCGCTTCGACGCCTATAAGGCCGTGTCGAAGCAGATTCGTGAAATCTTTGAGGACTATACGGAGTTGGTCGAGCCGCTGTCGCTGGACGAGGCCTATCTCGATGTCACCCATAATCACAAAGCCATCGCTTCGGCGACGCTGATCGCGCAGGAAATCCGCGCGCGCATCAAGCTCAAAACCGGGCTGACGGCTTCGGCGGGGGTGTCCTACAACAAGTTTCTGGCCAAGATGGCCTCGGATTATCGCAAGCCCGACGGTCTCTACGTCATCACGCCACGCATGGGACCGGAATTTGTCGAGACCCTGATGGTCGGGCGTTTCCACGGCATCGGCCCGGCGACCGAAGAAAAGATGAACCGGCTGGGCATCATGACCGGCGCCGATCTCAAGGCGCAGGATCTCGCCTTTCTGCAAAAGCATTTCGGCGTGTCGGGCGAGTACTATTACAATATCGCGCGCGGCATCGATCATCGCCGCGTACGGCCCGACCGGGTGCGCAAGTCGGTGGGGGCGGAAAACACCTTCTTTCAGGACATCTTCTCCCCCGATGCCGCCAGGGCCGCGCTGCAGCCCATCGTCGACAAGGTATGGCGCTATTGCGATCAGCACGGCACGCGCGGGCGCACCGTGACGCTGAAGGTCAAATATACCGACTTTCAGCAGATCACCCGCAGCCACACGGCGGCCGCCACCTTGCTCGACAAGGACGAACTGTCGCGCCTGTCGCGCAATCTGCTCGAAAGCGTCTTTCCGATCGCCAAGGGCATCCGCCTGCTGGGCGTGACCCTGTCGTCGCTGGGGGCCAATGACGCGCAGCCCGAGCCGCAGCAACTGAGTCTCGCCATTTAACTATGCCTCCCCGCTGGCGGGGAGGGGGACCATTGGCAGAGCCAATGGTGGTGGGGTGGGGAACCGCCTTTAATTAAACGTCGTGGCGATGTCCGCGCCTTCCTTGAGCGTCAGGGTCACCGGCGTGCGTTCGACCACATCGGCCAGCCGTGCCTTCTGCGCGTCATCCAGCGGGCCGGTCAGGGTCAGGACGCGCGTGATCTTCGAGCGCTTGTCGTCCTTGCTGTGGTGCAGATCGACGTCGATGGCCTCAAGCGGCCACCCCTTGCGCGCCGCATACATGCGAAGCGTGATACAGGTGCAGGCCGCCAGCGCCGACAGCAGCAGATCGTAGGGCGCGAAACCGGCATTGCCGCCGCCCAGCGCTTCGGGCTCGTCGGCGGTCAGGGTACGCCCGGCGCTTTCGATCGTGGTCAGGAAGTCGGTGGTGCCGATATGGGCGCGGGCATGGGCCATGAGGGTCTCCTTTTCTCGCAGACTATATCCGCAAGGCCGGGCTTCCTATGGCTATTTTACGCTTGAGGAAGGCAAAATACACCGGCGGCGGGGCAGCCAAACTCATGAGGTAACGCATGACGACCCTGTATGGCCGTGAGGCCCGCGAACGCATCTGGTCCCTGATCAAGGACACCAAGGTAGCCATGCTGGCGACCCACGCGCCCACCGGGCTGATGCACGCCCGACCGATGATGCCGCAAATCCGCGACCACAGCGACAAGGCCTTCGACGGCGTTTTGTGGTTCTTTACCGGCGCCGACACCGGTAAGATCGATGAGATCGACGCCAATCCGGCGGCGTTGCTGACCTTCTCCGACCCCAAGGGCCACAACTACGTTTCGATGAACGGCACGGTGAGCGTCAGCCGCGACCCGGCGATCATAGAGGAACTGTGGTCTTTCGCCGACAAGGCCTGGTTCCCGAAGGGCAAGGACGACCCTAATCTGCGCCTGCTGCGTTTCGAAGCCATCGACGCCGAATTCTGGGACAGCCCCGGCCTGATCGCCACCGGGATTGCCCTTCTGCAAGGCATCGCCAGCGGGCAGCCCGCCGATCCGGGCGACCACGGTTATGCCGATCTCGATATTCCGGCTTTTCCGGACGAGCGTACCGGCCCGCGCGGCGTCGGCCCGCGCTCTCCCAACGAACCGCCGCGCGAGACGGTGCTGGTCTCCGCCGGCCCGCGTGATCCGATGGGTTAAAGCGCATCCCAAAAAGTGTGAAGCGGTTTTTGGAATCAGATGCGCGACACTTGAAATCCCTTAAGGGATTAGCAGCGTGCTGCTCGTGGTGGCGCGGCTCTCCAACGCCTGGTGAGCCGCGCGCGCCTCGGTCAGGGCGAAGCGCTGATCGATCCGCACCTTGAGCTTGCCGCTTTGGATGACATCGAACAGTTCGCCCGCCGACTCCAGCAGGGTGGCGCGATCACGGTTATACCCAAAGACAGAGGGGCGTGTCAGAAACAGCGAGCCCTTGGCGTTGAGCACCGAAATATCGACCGGCGGCACTGCGCCCGACGACTGGCCGAACGACACCATCAGGCCGAGCGGCTTCAACACGTCGAGCGAGCCGTCGAAGGTGTCCTTACCGACGGAATCGTAAACCACATCGACCTTGCGGCCTTCGGTGATCTCCAGTACGCGGGCCACGAAATCCTCGCTGCGGTAATTGATCAGGTGGTCGTAGCCGTTCTGCCGCGCCAGTTCGATCTTCTCCGCCGAACCCGCCGTGCCGATCACGGTCGCGCCGAGCGCCTTGGCCCATTGCCCGGCGATCAGTCCCACGCCCCCCGCCGCGGCGTGGATGAGGATGGTGTGCGCCGGTCCGACCCGGAACGTCCGGCGCAGCAGATATTGCGCGGTCAGGCCTTTGAGAAACGCGGCCGCCGCGACTTCATCGCTCACACCTTCCGGAATGGGGACCAATTTGTCGGCGGCGATCAGGCGCTTTTCGGCATAGCCGCCGGGCGTCGCCGAATAGACCACGCGGTCGCCGGCTTTCAGGAAATCGACGCCTTCGCCTACGGCCTCGACAATGCCCGCGCCTTCATTACCGGGTGTGAAGGGCAGGGCGGTTTTATACAGGCCAGAACGGAAATAGGTGTCGATGAAGTTGACGCCGATGGCGGTGTGTCGCACCCGCGCCTCGCCCGGACCGGGATCGCCGACCTCGATCTGTTCGACCTGAAGAACGTCCGGCCCGCCGGTCTGATGCACGCGAATGGCTGTGGTCATGGATCACCTCTCTCCTCCCTATCGCGTGGCGATGGGGAGGTGGATTTTGGAGCGTAGCGACAAAAGACGGAGGGGGCGAAGCCTTTAGAGTCACCCCCTCCGTCATCGCCATAAATGGCGCTGACACCTCCCCATTGCTACGCAACAGGGAGGAGAAATATCAGACCACCTCGCCCGACCGGAAGATCAGCGACGAACCCGGTTCGATCGGCGTCCAGACCTCGTCATGGGTCAGGGGTTGGGTGGCGATAATGATCACCTTGTCGTCCGGCGTCGTTTCCTGCGCGAAATCGACCACCATGTCCTCATCGATCAGGGTCGCCTGACCGAAAGGCGCACGGCGCTGAATATAGGTCAGCTTTTTCGTGCAACTGGCGTAGAGCGAGCGGCCGTCGGTCAGCAAGGCATTGAACACGCCCATCTTCCTCAGTTCACCGAACAGCCGCTTGACCTCCTTGTCCAGCACGCGGGCCGGCGGATAGTCCATATATTTGCGCACCAGTTGATCGAGTATCCAGCAGAAGGCGTGCTCGGAATCGGTCGTGCCGATGGGGCGGAAGAAGCTCAGGGGCAGGGCTTTCACGCCCTTGAGTTGGCCATTGTGCGCAAAGGTCCACGCCCGGCCCCACAGTTCGCGGGTAAAGGGGTGGGTGTTTTCCAGCGCCACGCGTCCGCGATTGGCCTTGCGCACGTGGGCGATGACCGTCTTGGACTTGATGGGGTAGTTGCGCATCAGCGCCGCCAGTTCCGACGTCGCCGACGGGTTCGGGTCGTGGAAATTGCGGCAGCCCTTCTGCTCATAGAAGCTTATGCCCCAGCCGTCGGCGTGCGGACCGGTGGCCCCGCCGCGTTTGGCCAGGGCCGTGAAGGAAAATCGGATGTCGGTGGGCACATTGGCGCTCATGCCCAGAAGTTCGCACATATCGGTCTACCGGAACGCTGTCTTTTCTCAGGTGTAACAGGCGCAACGGGACGGCGGCAAACGAGGCTTTCTATCTGCTTGGGTGAGAAGAGATGCGCCAATCGTGCAAGACGGCTGAAGCGCAATCCACAAAGTGGGAACCGGCTTTTGGATTCAATGGCGCGACCCCTTTAATGTGATTGCCCGTTTACAAATCCCGGTCTACCAATGCGTCCGGTATTTTCCGGCCGCGTTCGGGCCGCCTTTTTCATTTCAGACGGAGACTTCTCATGAAACGCACGGCAACCGCCCAGTGGCGCGGCGACGGCATGACCGGCACCGGCACGCTCACCACTCAGAGCGGCGCGTTCAAGGCCCAGCCCTACAGTTTCAAGACCCGTTTCGGCGACGAAGAGGGCAAGGCCGGGACCAATCCGGAAGAGCTGATCGCGGCGGCGCATTCGGGCTGTTTCACCATGGCCCTGTCCTTCGCTCTGGCCAAGGCCGGCTTCACGGCGGAGCTGCTGGAAACCGAAGCCGTGGTCGAGGTCACGCCCTCGGAAGCGGGCTTTTCCATTACCGGCATCACGCTGAAGCTCAAGGCCAATATTCCGGGTGTCTCGCCGGAGCAGTTCCAGGAACTGGCCGCCGGGGCCAAGGCCGGCTGCCCGATTTCCAAGGCGCTGGCTGCGGTGCCGATCACGCTGGAAGCCGAACTGGCTTAATCCTCTTATACCTCCCTGCCTCTGGCGGGGAGGGGGACCGCACGAGACGGCGAAGCCGTTGAGATGTGGGGGTGGGGGTTCTTTCTGAATTTCCGCGAACCCATAGGGTGGATAGATCGCAAGATACCCCACCACCACACCCTGCGGGCGCGGTCCCCCTCCCCAGCAAGCTGGGGAGGTATAGTTTCCCTACTTAAACAACGCCCGCTCGCCCCCGATGACGCGCTCATAACCGAACAGCACTTCGGCATCGGGTTGCGGCACATCGACCGAATAGGCCGGGCAGCCCAGACTATGCAGGACGTGGCGGATGATATTGATCCGCGCGTCCTTTTTCTTGTCGGTCTTGACGCAGGTCCACGGCCCGCCCGCGTGGTGCGAGCGGCGCAGCATCTCGTCGCGCGCCGCGGAATAGGCGTCCCACTTGTCCTGCGCCACCGCATCGAGTGGTGACACCTTCAGGCGTTTTAGCGGGTCCGAGCGCCGGTCGTCCAGCCGTTCCTTCTGCTCTTTCTTGGAAATATCGAGCCACAGCTTGATCAGGACGATGCCGGCGTCGTCGAGCATCATCTCGAACGGCGTCACGTCGCGCAGAAAGATTTCCTGTTCCTGCGGCGTGGAAAATCCCATGACTTTTTCGACGCCGGCGCGGTTATACCAGGAGCGGTTGAAGATGACCCATTCCCCGGCGGCGGGCAGGTGTTCGGCATAGCGCTGAAACCACCACTGGGTCTTTTCTCGGTCCGATGGCTTGGGCAGGGCGATGACGCGCGTCTGGCGCACCGACAGATGCTCGGTGATGCGTTTGATGGCCCCGTCCTTGCCCGCGCTGTCGCGGCCTTCGAGGACAAGGCAGATCTTCTTGCCCTCAGCCTGCGCCCAGATCTGGGCGTCGACCAGCGCCACCTGCAGCCGGGCCAGTTCCGCTTCGTAGACGTCGTCGTTCATGCGCGCGCTCCTGTGTCCAAAGCGGGCAGCGTGACGCGCACAGGTCAAAAATTCAATAGTGACTTAGGCCACGCGACGGTCGTTGAGCACGATCAGGCGTGTATGGGCCTGCAGCACCTCGGTCTGGGTGTCCTCGATCTGGGCGGCGTGCAGGGTCAGCGGTCCGGCCAGCGGCGCGCCCATGTCGAGCGGATGCGTGTGCTCGAAATCCGCGGGCAGACCGCTCTTGATCTCATAGATGCCGGCGAAGCGATCGACCAGGCCGTCTGCGTTGCGCAGCGGCACGAGGACCATTTCGGCGCCGAGGTCGCCCGCTTGCGTCGGCAGGCTGATTTTGAGGCGCAACGCCTCCTCGCGCTGACGCGCCAGGGTCAGGGCGGCGACCAACAGCGCCTGATGCGGTTTCTCGAACAGGCCGCTGAAGGCGCGCCCCTTGAAGCCCGTTCCGTGCAGGCGCTCGACCCGCTCGCCGATCAGGCGAAAGCGGAAGCCGTCGCGCGCCGTCAGCACGAAGACCGAAGGCAGGAGCGACTTCAGTTGAACCGGATCGAAGGCGGCGCGCTGCGGCGTCTGCCCGGCCTTGCGGCGCAGGTTCTGCCAGTAGGTGAGAAACATCCCTGTATCATTGTGAGCCATGGGGGCCTCCTTTTCCGATGACGGAGCAAAAAGCCGGCCTGCGAGCGCGATCCGAAAAGTGGGAACCGGTTTTCGGATTAAATTGCGCGACCACTTACGTCACGCACCCTGAGGGGGAAATATCTTTCAACGGGAGCCGTCCCGCTTAATATTACCGCAAGACGCCTGTGCTATGACCGCCGCAACTATACTTTCACCCCCGATCTGCGGGACTGAACCCGTCCGGTACGGAACTTGCTCAGGGTGTGGCAGAACGGGCCCCACGTGTGTCAGGATGGCGCATTTCGGGACACACCGATCGCAAGACCACAGACCTTTGAGCGGTTGCCGTGCCCGGAACGAACGGGCGGCCCGACCCAGACTTTAGGAGCGTTACATGCGCGTTAGCTTTGCGAAAACACTGGCGGCCCTGGTCGGGTTCGGCATGATGATGACGGCCAGCGCCGCCCTGGCTGGCGCGGGCTGCAATAACGGCTGTTCGCCGCCCCCGCCGCCCAGCCCGCCTTCGCATCCGGGTAAGCCCGGCATGCCCTGCGGCGGCGGCAAGTGCGGCGGCGGCGGTAATGTCAACGTTAATGTCAATGTGAACGTCAAGGCCAGCGCGAGCGCCGGCGCCTGGGGTCCCGGCGCCTTCAACGGCTCGAATTCCGGCGCGGTCGCTTACGGCGGCGGCTACGGCAACTGGTCTCAGGCGCAGGGCATCCCCTCGACCATGGGCCTGAACGTCGAAGGCGGCGAAATGCGCGCCATGGAATCCTATCAGGCCTCGCGCTCTTCGACCCGCATGATGATCATCGAAGCCGCCTGCATCGACGACAAGGGCGTCCCGCACCCCGCGTCGCAGGTCTTCGGCGGCAAGGACGTCAACAGCGCCTATGCCGGTGAAGTCTACCGCTGCATCGCCGGGACGAAGATGCGCTACACACTGACCGACAAGGAAGGCGGCGACGGCAAGTCCTACGACTGCCGCAAGGGCGAGGCCCTGTGGCACGAAGGCAATCAGGTCCGCTGCCAGACGCAGCAGGCCGCGCGCGCCTGTAACGAGCGCTCGCTGCTGCGCAAGTTCGGCGCCGGCATCAAGATCCTGACCCTGGTCACCACCGAGAACTATATGGCCCAGCGCGAAGTCGTGAAGCAGTCGTCGGCGTCGTATTCGTCGACCATGGTCTTTGACGGCGGCGTCGGCGGGTTTGTTCAGTAAAAGGCTTGCCCGGAACCGGCAGTCTCGCCGCGTCCGACCGGCGTTTTCCAGGACCAAACGATAGGCCTATAACCAGAAACTCGGCTGATATCCTTAAGCCCCGGTTCGTGAGAGCCGGGGTTTTTTACGTCAATAGCGTACCGGCGTGTCGGTCTTCAGGCCCAGCACGGTCAGGACGTGGATGATCAGAAAGATCGTCACCGTCGCCGACAGCAGCATGAGGAAGCGCCACGGGATCAGCCGCGGGGTTTCCTTGCGCAGATCGGGTGGTTGCGCACCCAGCCAGCCGGACAGAACGGTCAGGCCCGCGAACAGGGCCAGCAGGGTCAGGGTTAAGGGCAGCGGTATATCCATGCGCCGCATATGGGCCTTTAAGCGCGCCCCGACGCAAGGGGTGTTGCGTTTTTTTGTGGATAAGCGGTATGGAGAGACTGGCTTCGCCAGAAAAGCGATTCGTTCAGGTGCGTCTTCCACAGAAGAATGACGTTCTCCCAGATGTTGGGGTTAACAAAAGGTTTACACCCCAGATGATGCGTATTAGCCTTTTTCGCAAAGGTTGATAGGGGATTCGTATGAGCGGCACGCCTTGGAGCGTAAAGGGCATTGACGCCAAGGCGCGGGAAGTGGCCAAGGAACTGGCGCACCGGTCCGGCATGACGCTCGGCGAATGGCTCAACCAGATGATTCTCAAGGGCGAAGATGTCGACGCGGCCATCCGCCGTGAGCGCCAGCGCGCCGCCCGTTCGCCCGCGCCGCGCACCCGTCGCGCGCCCGAACCCGTTCAGGATTACGCCGAAGGCGAGTTCGAAGATGACGTCTACGAACTGCGCGATCCGGCACCGCAATCGGCACCTGCGCGCCGTCCGGCTCCCTATTCCGCTGCGGCCGAACGCCAAATGGATGCTCGCCGCCGGGCGCCCATCGCCGCCCCCTATTACGACGAAGCGCCCACCCGAGACAGAGATGGCGGCGATATCGGCAAGGTGACGCGTGTTCTGGAAACGCTCGGTTCGCGCATCGAATCCTCCGAAATGCGTTCGGCCACAGCCGTGCGCGGGGTGTCGCACGCCGTGGAGGCCTTGCTCAACCGTCTGGAGCGCTCGGAAAGCGCGCTGGCGGACTCCGTGGCCGAAACCGAGGCCCGCTTTAGCGACAAGACCCGCGAAGTCCTCGATTCGATGGCCGATTCGCGTGAGTGGCTGGCGCGCGGCGATGCCGACCGCTCGGCCCTGTCCGAACGTCTCGAAACGGCGGAGCGTCTGGTCGATGCGCAGGCCGAGCGACTTGAGGGCCTGTCCGGTCACCTGCGCGAAGAGCGCGAGCGCATCGCCCGTCTCGAAGCCGAACTGAAAGCCAATCCGGCCAAGGACGCGTTCGCCACCGTCGAAGGCGCGGTGGGCCGTCTGGCCAATCAGCTTTATGAGAATGACGTCCGTTCGCGCGACGTGCTGAAAGACCTGCGCGGCGATCTGGTCGGCCTGTCGCACCGTCTGAGCCAGGTCGAACTGCGCGACCCGGATGCGGCGGCGCAGGCTCTGGTCGATCGTGTGGCGGCGCAGTTTTCGCAGCGCCTTGAGGCCGCCGAAGCGCGCACCTCGACCGCCATCCGCAGTCTGGAGCAGGCCTTCACGGCGCTGGACGCCCGCCTGAATCGCGCCGAAGCGCAGGGCGACGTCACCGATCCCGAATCGGTGCAATCGCTGAGCCGTCTGACCGCCGATCTGACCCGCCGCGTCGAGGAATCGCGCTACGAGGTCATCCGCCTGCTGGAAAACAGCCAGAAGCAGTCGCTGGACGAGACCGTGGCCGCCGTCGATGCCCGCCTGAAGGCTGCCGAATCGCGTCAGGCGCGCGCCATCGAAACCCTGGGACAGGACGTCCTGAAAATCGCCGACAACCTCAACCGCAAGGTGGCGGCCGTGCAGAAATCGGGTAACGACGCCGTCGCCCATATCGCGGCGGACATGAAGCGTCTCAACGACCGCGTCGAAGCAGGCTTCCACGAGGCCGACGCCACTCACGCCCGTGCGCTGGAGCGCCTGAGCGGTGAGATCGCGCGCATTTCCGAAAGCCTGACGCGCAAGATTTCCGACACGGAAAAGCGCACGGCGCAGGTGCTGGAAGGCGTGGGCGAGGAGATGGACACCCGCCATCAGCGCGTCCATTCCGACATCGCCGAACGTATCCGCCAGAGCGAGGAGCGGACCCAGAAGCTGCTCGAAGAGGCGCGCAACAAGATCGATGCGCGCCTTGGGCACGCCCAGACGCAGAGCCTCCTGCGCGAAGCCGAACGCGAGGAGCCCAAGGCTCCAATCTTCGCGCCGACCGAATTGCAGCAAAAGCCTTTCTCGGCCTTTGAGCACGGCTTCGACGAGGCGCCGCAGGCCACACCCGTTGCGACCCCGCTCGCGGCGGCGGAGCCGGTGGTCAAGGCTGAGGTCAGGAGCGATGTCACCGACACCGACATCACGGGCCGTTTGCTGGAGCCGGTGACGCAGTTCGGGCATGATCCGTTCGAGGATGACCCCTTCGACGATCTGGTCGAGCCTGAGGCGAGCAAGGTGGCGGACCCCTTTGCCGAGGCCCTGACCCACGAACCGCTGACCGAGGATGACGGTCTGGCCATGCAGGCCCCGCTCAAGCCGCACGTCAGCCGCGAGCCCGATCCGTTCAACGACGACTTCGACTCAGACCCGTTTGCCGATGTCGATGCGTCGCGCAAGGCCGCTCCGGCCAATTTGCACGACGCGCCCGCCTATGAGGACGGCGTTTCGATGTCGACGCGCGACGCCCTGGCGGCAGCGCGGGCGGCGGTGCGCGCCTCGATCGAGGGGGCGGACGCCAAGAAGCCGCTGGGCCTGAAACTGGGCGTGTCGCGCACCCGCGATGCCGAGCCCAAGCCGGCGAAGGCCAAGGGCAAGACCCTGCTCAATGCTTTCAAGGCGTCGTCCGTTGCGGTGATCCTCACCGCGGGCGCTGTGGGCACCTATTATCTGGCGCGCGACAAGGACGACGCTGCGCCCAAAGCCAAGCCGACGCTGGCCGCCACCGCCGTGGCCTCGCCGCAGCCGGTGGCGCATAGCCCTGAAGACCTGAACCGCCTGAAAGCCATGTACGAATCGGCGGCGATGGCGCTGAAAGCCAACGACGCCAAGGCGGTCGAGGCCATGCGCACCGTCGCCGACATGGGTTATCCGGCGGCGCAGTACGAGATGAGCGTCATGTACGACGAAGGCATCGACGGCCTCGTCGTGGCGGACAAGGTGCAGGCTCGTCGCTGGGCCGGCCTCGCCGCACAGGGTGGTCATCCGTCGGCCATGTATAATTTCGGCCTGATGAACTATACCGGTCAGGGCGGCCCCGTCGATTATAACGCGGCCGCCTCGTGGCTGCGCAAATCGGCGGAATACGGCGTGCGCGACGGTCAATTCGGCATCGGCGTCATGTACATGCAGGGGCAGGCCGTCGCCGAAAACGCGCCGGAGGCCTATAAGTGGCTGTCCATCGCCGCGCGCAACGGCGATACCGAAGCCGAAAGCATGCTCAAGGATTTGCGCAAGCGTCTGACGCCGGAGCAACTGGCCAATGCCCAGGCGGCGGCTCGTGCCTATTCGCCGCTGAAAGCCCGGACCGACGACGCCAGCTTAGCGGCCCGTTAACCCTGAACGGGCGATAAGACATGGCCAGCCATGGCGGAGTGTGACAGCCTCCATCCGCCGAAAAGCCCGGTCGTCAGCGAGGCCTGAAGTGGAACTGTACCTGCCCATCGCCGAAATGTCGGTGAATGTCTGGCTTATGGCCGGACTGGGCGTCGTCGTGGGTTTCCTGTCAGGCCTGTTCGGCGTCGGTGGCGGCTTTCTGATGGCGCCGGTGCTGGTGGCGCTGGGCATCCCGCCGTCTATCGCCGTGGCGTCTCAGGCCGGGCACGTGCTGGCCACCTCGACCTCTTCCGTGATGAGCTATGGCCGTGAGGCCAATGTCGACTACCGCATGGGTGCGGTCATGGCCGGCGGCGGCGTTGTCGGCGCCATTGCCGGCGTCGAGGTCTTTCGTATTCTACGCCTGCTGGGTCAGGCCGATCTGATGGTCGCGGTGCTCTATCTGCTGTTGCTCGGCACCATCGGCGGCATGATGCTCAATGAGAGCCTGCGCGCCCTGTTCCGGGCGCGCGACGGCCTGCCTGCCGAACGGCCCAAGGTCAAGCGTCCCGGCTGGCTCTACGCCCTGCCGTACAAGATGCGTTTCCCGGTGTCGGGTCTCTATATCTCGGTCATTCCGCCCATCGCCATCGGCTTCGTCGTCGGGCTGCTGGCCGCGCTGATGGGGGTCGGCGGCGGCTTTCTGGTCGTGCCGGCCATGATCTATCTGCTGCGCATGAAGGCTTCAGCCGTGGTCGGCACCAGCCTGTTTCAGATCGTCATTACAACCCTTGTCACCATGATCCTTCAGGCCGTGCGCAACCATACGGTCGATGCGGTGCTGGCCTTCATCCTGCTGATCGGCGGGGTGATAGGCGGGCAATTGGGTATCCGCGCCGCGACCCGCTTCCGCGCCGAGCAGATGCGCGTGGTGCTGGCCATTATTATCCTGATGGCGGGTCTGCAGATGGGCTTCACCCTGTTCGTGCCGCCCGAAGACCCGTTCATCCTCGCGCCGACAAACGGATAGGGGAGGGATATGGTCGCCGCCTCGCTCCCTGCCGAAATCACCGCCCCGGCCCCCGCCGCGCCGGCGCCCTATATCGAGACGCAACCGGCGGCGGGGGTGTCTCAGGAACTTCTGTCCACCGACCTGACCCAGAACCGTATCGAGGTGTCGTCCTCGTTTCAGGGCGCGAAAGTCATCCTCTACGGCGCGGTGTTTCAGCCGGACGATGAGCCCTCGGACGTGGTGGTCGTCATTCGCGGGCCGCAGGCCTCGATGCGCCTGATCCGCAAGGTCAAGGCCGGAGCGGTGTGGCTCAATTCGCGCCCGGTCGTCTTTGAAGGCGCACCGGGCTACTACATGGCGGCGTCTTCGCAGCCGCTCGACCGCATCACCGACTTTTCGCACCGGCGGCTGCTGGGGCTGGGGCTCGACTATATCGCCATGGACACGTCGCGCGAGAACAAGGTGGTGACGCGCTATGGCGTCAAGGATGTGGTCGTCAACGGCATCGAAGACGACTATCTCGACTGGCGGCGCGCGGTTATCCGGCTGAAGACCAAGGCCGGACTGTATAACGACAATCCGCTGGGCGTGCGCTTTGTGGATCGCAACCTGTTCCGCGCCGAAGTGACTCTGCCGTCGGAAGCGCCGATCGGCGACTATACGGCGGAGGTCTGGCTGTTCCGCGACGGCCAGCCGGTGGGCTACAGCGAAAAGTCCCTGACGGTGGAGAAGGTCGGCTTCGAGCGCTTCATCTTCAATGTCGCCCATCGCCATGCGTGGCTGTACGGGTTCGCCTGCGTGGTTATGAGTATGGGCATGGGTGCGCTGGCGTCGCGATTGTTCAGACGGGGGTGATTTTCCCTCTCCCTTGAGGGAGAGGGTGGCCTGAAAGGCCGGGTGAGGGGGATAAGTACTGAGATTGTAACTCCCCCCTCACCCCAGCCCTCTCCCTCAAGGGAGAGGGGGCTTTTACTCGCGAGCCATAACGACTACATTGCCCCGGTGAGTCCTGAGTTTCCCGACATCGCCGATCAGACGCCGTCCGTTGACACGGACGCCCCCCTGCGCGTGCATCTGCCGGCGCAGGGCTTCGCGCTGCTGCCGTCGAGCGGTGCCTTCAGCGACGGGCACGTGTCGCGGCGTATCGGGGCGCCCGAAGCGCGTGAAGCCTGGGGTCGTGAGCCGCTGCTGATCGTCAATGCGCCGCTGATCCGTCAGCGCCTGTTTGGACAGCGCGCTTTCCGCGAAGCCAAGCATTTCGATCTTCTGGAGCTGTTTGCCTTTGTGCGTCCGGCGCGATTTGCCGCCCCATCGGTGGCCGGCATGGCGCTGGCGATGGGCTATGGCGAGCCCGAAGGCGCCGAGGCGCAGGCCGCCGTCGTCTATCAGGTGGCGCTGGCGCTGGGCCGCGAACTGTCCGACGCGCCGCTGGCCTTTCGTCTGATGGCCAAGGCCTCGCTCGATTTCATGAAGCGGCAGGGCTGGGCCTGGGGACCATTCGTCGAGGCGGCGCTGGATCAGAAACCGGTTCCCGAAGGCTATGTCGCCCCGCCGCCGCTGGAGGTGTGGTCGCTGCTCGAAGAGTGGGAGGAGCAGGCCCCCGCCGGCGATGCGCGTCAGGTCAGCCTGAGCGAGGACGAGGTGCTCAAGGGCTTGAAGGACAATCTCAACCGCGCGGGTCTTCAGGAAGGGCGTCCGGAGCAACAGACCTTCGCCCTCAGAACGCGGGAAATGTTCGCGCCGAAATGGGCCAGCGAACAGCCCAACATGCTGCTGCTCGAAGCCGGGACCGGCACGGGAAAGACGCTCGGCTATCTGTCGCCCGCGCGGCAATGGGCCGAAAAAGCGCAGGGCCGCGTCTGGGTTTCGACCTATACCAAGGCCCTGCAAAAACAGATATATAACGATACGCGCGCCCTGTTCGACAGCGAGGGTGAGCGCGAAAACAAGGTCGCCATCCGCAAGGGGCGCGAAAACTATCTGTGCCTGCTGAACTGGCAGGAGCGGCTGGCCCCCCTGACGCAGGGGCCGGGTGAGGCGATTATTGCGGCGCTGGTGGCGCGCTGGATCGTCTACAGCCGCGACGGCGATATTGTCGGCGGGGACTTTCCCACCTGGCTGCCGTCGCTTCTGCCGGCGGGTTCGGCGGCGGCCATGTTCGGCGCGCTCAACCCGGCCCATCTGGTCGACCGGCGCGGCGAGTGCATCTACAGTGCCTGCGCCCACTACCGGACCTGCTTCGTCGAAAAGTCGATCCGCAAGGCCAAGTCGGCGCAAATCATCATCGCCAATCATGCGCTGGTCATGGCGCAGGCCGCCTACGACGTGCGCGAAGCGTCGAAGGCCGAGCAGGGAGCCCCGACGGTCGAGCCGGAAACGCCGGGCCTGTCGCGGCTGGTTTTCGACGAAGGCCACCATGTGTTTGAGGCCGCCGACGGGGCTTTTTCCTCGGAACTGTCGGGCTTCGAGGCCTATGAGCTGCGCCGCTGGATACGCGGCAATGAAGGGCGCGGGCGGCGCTCGCGCGGGCTGGAGCAGCGTCTGGGCGACCTGCTGGCGACGCGTGAAGTGGCGCAGAACGCCCTGAAGGACCTGATCCGCGCCGCGCACCTGCTGCCCTCCGAGGGCTGGTCGCAGCGCCTGACCACGCGCACCCAGTCGGGCGAGATGATGGCCCCGGTCGGGCCGGTCGAGGCTCTGCTGGCCGCCGCGCTGAAACAGATCGAGGTGCGCGGGCAGGAGAGCACGGCCCGAAGCCGCTATCGCCCCGAAGCCGACAATGCCGAATGCGAGGCGCATCCCTGCCTGCCCGAAGTCGCCGAAGCGGCCTCGCTGGCGGCAAGGGCGCTGCAATCGATCGAAGCGCCGCTGCTGGCGCTGGTGCGCGCTATTGAAGATATTCTGACCGGCGAGGAAGAGATCGATCTGGCCGAACGCACGCGGCTGGACGGGGCCTTGCGCGGGCTGGAGCGGCGCGCGCGTATGACGCTCCCGGCGTGGCGCAGCCTGTTGCAGCAACTGGCCTATGCCGAAGACGAAGACCCGACACAGCCCTCGCCCTATGTCGACTGGTTCGCCACCATCACACACGGCGGGCGTCTGGTCGATGTCGGCCTGCACCGCCACTTCGTCGATCCGTCCGTGCCGCTGGCCGACTATGTGCTGAAACCGGCGCATGGGGTGCTGATGGCCTCGGCGACCTTGTCGGACAAGGCATTGGCGGAACAACCTGCCGAAGACCCGTTCTCGCTGGCCAGGCAGCGCACCGGGGCGGCGCATCTGTCGATGGGGGCCAAGACCCTGCGCATCGCCTCGCCCTTCGATTACGAAGCGCAGGCGCGGCTGTTCGTCGTCACCGACGTGCCGCGCGACGACCCGCGCGCCGTGGCCACGGCCATGAAGGCGCTGTTCCTGTCCGCCGGAGGCGGGGGGCTGGGGCTTTTCACCGCCATCCGCCGTCTCAAGGCCGTCTATGAGCAGCTTTACCGGCCCTTGGGCGAGGCGGGGATTTCGCTCTATGCCCAGCACGTCGATCCGCTCGACGTATCGGACCTGATCAGTGTATTCCGTTCCGAGCGCCATTCGTGCCTGCTGGGGACCGACGCCGTGCGCGACGGGGTGGACGTGCCGGGGCAGGCCCTGCGGCTGATCGCCTTCGACCGCATTCCGTGGCCGCGCCCGGACGCCCTGCACAAGGCGCGACGCGCGCATTTCGGGGCCAAGCTGTATGACGACGCGCTGGTGCGTGCCAAGCTGGCTCAGGCCTTCGGGCGACTGATCCGCCGGGCCGACGACCGGGGCGTGTTCGTGATGCTCGACTCCGCCGCTCCGACACGGCTGTTCGCCTCATTGCCGGACGGGGTGGTGTTGCAGCGCTGCACGCTGGCCGAGGCGGTGACGGCGATCGAGGGGTTTCTGCCGCGGGAGTAGGGGGTAAGAAAGATACCCCACCACCACATCTCGCCGCCTTTGGCGGGCGCGTGCGGTCCCCCTCCCCGGCATAGCCGGGGAGGTATAGGTTCGCCTGACATCATACCTCCCCAACTTGTTGGTGAGGGGGACCATGAGTGAGGCGAAGAGTGGTGGGGTTTCTTGAGTCACACACTGCATTGACCCCCCGTCCGTCACGGCCTAAGAGTGCGCGCGAAATCGCCGTGCAGAGTAGCCTGACATGATGCTGAAAAATCCCGCCAGCAAGTATCGCCCCTTCGTCTTCCCGTACGACATGTCCGACCGGACCTGGCCGTCGAAGACCATCGACAAGGCGCCACGCTGGCTATCGACGGACCTGCGCGACGGCAATCAGGCGCTGGCCGACCCGATGGATGTCGAAAAGAAGATGCGCTTCTGGAAGACGTTGATGCAGATCGGCGTCAAGGAGGTCGAGGTCGGCTTCCCCTCCGCGTCGCAGATCGAGTTCGATTTCGTGCGCAAGCTGATCGAGGAAGATCACATCCCCGACGACGTGACGATTCAGGTGCTGGTGCAGGCGCGCGAAGACCTGATCCTGCGCACCTTCGAGTCGCTCAAGGGTGCGAAGAAGGCCTGCATCCACTTCTATAACGCCACCTCGCCGCTGTTCCGCCGCGTGGTGTTCGGGCTGGAAAAGGCCGATGTGCTGGCGCTGGCCGTAAAGGCCGCCGGCATCATCAAGGCCGAAGCGGCGAAAGCCCCTGAGACCGAGTGGTCGTTCGAATATTCGCCGGAGACCTTCTCGGCCACCGAGCCCGACTTTGCGGTAGAGGTCTGCGAGCGCGTGATGGACGTGTGGGAGGCATCGCCGGAAAAGCCGGTCATCCTCAACCTGCCGGCCACGGTCGAGGTGTCGTCGCCCAACATCTATGCCGACCAGATCGAATGGTTCTGCCGCCAACTGACGCGTCGGGATTCGGCCATCATCTCGCTTCATCCGCACAATGACCGGGGCACCGGCATCGCGGCGGCGGAACTGGGGATTCTGGCCGGGGCCGACCGCATCGAAGGCTGTCTGTTCGGCAATGGCGAGCGCACCGGCAATGTCGATCTGGTGACGCTGGCGCTCAACATGTATACGCAGGGCGTCAGCCCCGACCTCGATTTCTCCGACATGCGCTCGGTGGTCAATACGGTCATCCACTGCAACAATATCCCGGTCCATCCGCGCCACCCCTATGCCGGCGAACTGGTCTTCACGGCCTTTTCCGGTTCGCATCAGGACGCGATCAAAAAGGGCTTTGCGGTGCATGAGCAGCGCAATGACGATGTCTGGGACATGCCCTACCTGCCGATCGATCCGGCGGACCTCGGCGAAAACTATGAGGCGGTCATCCGCGTCAATTCTCAGTCGGGCAAGGGCGGCATCGCCTGGATTCTGGAGCAGGACAAGGGGCTGAAACTGCCGCGCCGTCTGCAGGTCGATTTTTCGCGCAAGGTGCAGGAAATCGCCGACGCCACCGGTAAGGAGATGCAGGCCGCCGACATCTGGCACGCCTTCGAAGACGCCTATTTTCTCAAAGGCACGCCGAAATACGAACTGGTCGAATATATCGACTCCGGGGCGCGCCGTGCGGGCGTCGATCGCCTGTTCGCCGGGCGCATCACCCATGACGGGATTGAAACCCCGGTGACCGGGCGGGGCAACGGCCTGATGGCCGCCGCCGTCGATGCGCTCAATGCCGCCTATGCGCTGGGGATCGAGGTGTTGGATTATCACGAGCACGCCCTGAGCCGCGGCACCGACGCCAAGGCTGTGGCCTATGTCGAATGCCGCACGCCCGACGATCGCAAGGTCTTCGGCGTCGGCATGGATGTCGATAGCGCCACGGCATCGGTCAAGGCGATCCTGTCGGCAGCGAATGCCTTGTAAAAGCCGGTAAGGCTAGTAAGTTTAGGTTAACAGGTAAGACCCCCTCTCCCTTAAGGGAGAGGGTGGCCCGCGAGGGCCGGGTGAGGGGGCTGTCCCGCGCCGGTTTCCCCCTCACCCCAGCCCTCTCCCTCAAGGGAGAGGGGGTTGAACGGAGCCCTCATGGCCGAAAATCAGGTTGACGTTGCCAAACCGAAAAAGAAGCATTCGCGGCTGGGTCTGTTCCTGCCGATCGGATTGTTCCTGATCGTGGCGCTGGGGTGGAGCGGCTACTGGGTCTTCACCGCGCATCAGATCGAGACGCGTCTGGCCGAACAGACCCAGGTTTTGACCGGCAAGGGCTATAAGGTCGCTCATGCGCCGTTTTCGGTGCAGGGCTATCCCTTCCGCATGTTCATCGAACTGAAGGACGTGCAACTGATCGCGCCCAATGGCAAGGGTCTGTCCGTGCCGGCGCTGGAAGCCGAAGCCTCGGCCTTTGCCCTCGACAAATGGATGTTCGTCGCCACCGACGGCCTGACGCTTTATCGCGGCCGGGCGGGCGATCAGACCGAACTGGGGCAGGTGGCCGTGACCGGCGATGCCCTGCGCGTCAGCGTTTCGGGCTGGACCCAGCCGCTGCAAACCATCGGCCTCGAAGGGCTGAACGCCACCTTCACGCCGTCGAAGCCGGAATATCCCTTCGTCCTGCAAACCGCCCAGCGCCTTGAGGCGCGCGTCACGCCCACTAAGGATGGCGTCGATACGGTCGATTTCATCTGGCGCGCATCGGGCGCTCAGGCCCATCCGCAGAGCCTGCTGGGGCGTCTGGGGCAGGGCAAGAATTTCGACATGGCCTTCCAAGGTCAGATGGCGCAGGCCTCCAAATTCCGCGGCGACCTGAACGGCTGGCGCGAGACCGGCGGCGCCCTGCGTCAGGTGCAGGCCTCGCTGCATGTGGGTGAGCTTGAGGTCTTCGGACGCTCCGAGGCCCTGCTGCTCGACCCCAATCTGGCGCTCAGCGGCCCGCTCGGGCTGGAGGTCAAGGGTTCGGGTGATCCGTTCGCCTTCCTGCTCGGGGCCGGGCTGATCTCGCCGGAATACGAGCCGCTGGCGCGCGCCTTTGTCGGCACCACCATGACGGCCGATAAGCCGGTGAAACTCGACTTCGTTTTCCGCGACGGCGGGGCCTATGTCGGGCCGTTGCGGGTTTCGGCGGCTCCCGTTATCCGCTAACTAGAGCGAGATGATTTAAAGTGGAAACATCATCTCGCTCTCAGTTTTTGAGTGGTCGCGAAATTTTTCCGAAAAGTGGTGCCCACTTTATCGGATTGCGCTCTAAAGAACCGATTGCGTGACGGATATTGTAAAATCACGCGTTTTGTACTGTAATTGAGGGAACTACACTTTCGTTTCTTGCGAAACGAATATGTGCCCTGTGTATAGTTTAGTAAAAGCCCGACCGGCCTGGCCGGGACAGAGGTAATGGAGACCGAGCTTGGCCCTCAATGTCCGCGAGCAGACCCCCCAGTCTCAGCCAGAGTCGTTAAACGACCTGCGGCTCCGGATCGACGCGCTCGATGCCGAACTCCTGCGCCTCATCGATGAGCGCTCGGCCCTGGCGCGCGACATCGCCGCCGCAAAGACGCGCGAAGGCGGCGATGCCTCGGCTTCCCTGCTGCGCCCCGACCGCGAAGCCATGCTGCTGCGCAAGCTGACGGGCAAGACGCGCGCGGCGGCCTCCGATGCCGCTATCGTGGCCATCTGGCGCGAATTGATCTCGGAATCGCTGCGCATTCAGGGTGAAGGTCATGATGGTCTTCACCTTAATTTTTGGGCGGGAGAGGCTTCGGCCAATCTGCTCAAATGGAGCCGCGAACGCTTTGGGGCCGCCCCCGCTGAGGCGGGACTGGCCGAACCGGTGCAGGTCATCGCCGCCGCCCGCGATCCGCGCCATATCGGCATACTCAGCCTCGACGCCCGCGCCGGGGCGTGGTGGGCGCGGCTTCTGGCCGAACCCTCTGTGCGCGTCATCTGCGCCCTGCCGGAACGCACGCCGGAACGTCCGAGGGGGTTCGCCATCGCCGCGCTGAAACCCGAACCCACCGGCGACGATGTCAGCTATTGGGTGAGCGACAGCCGTCTGTCTGAGGCGGGGCTGACTGAACTTCTGGGACAGCGCGGTCTTGCCGCCGAATGGCTGTGTTCGACCGGCGGCATGAAGCTCTTCGGTCTGTCCGGTTTCGTGCAGGAAAACGACAGCCGTCTCGATCCCAAGGCCGACAAGGCGCTGGGCAGCCTGTCCGGGATTATCGGCACCTCGCCGCGGATTTAACTTTTCATCCTCCCCTGTAGCGAAGCGTACGGGGGAGATGTCGCCGCGAAGTCGTCGACGGAGGGGCATTTCCCCCATCACCCGGCCTTTCGGGCACCCTCTCCTCGTGGGGCGAGGGATTTGGTGAAAGCGTCGCATTGAAGAGCGATCTCTGAACTGCTAACAGCGCACCCATAAGACCACACGTGCAGGACATCCCGATGGATACCGTTTCGCCGCCCGCCTCCCAGCCCGAACCCAAAGCCGGTATCTGGGACATCGCCGCCTATGTCGGCGGCAAGTCGAAGATCGAGGGCGTGGCCGAGCCGGTCAAGCTGTCGTCCAATGAGAACGCGCTGGGCACTTCGTCCAAGGCCGTCGCCGCCTTCGAAGAGGCCCGTGCCAAGCTGTTCCGCTATCCCGACGGTCACGCCACCCCTCTGCGTGAGGCGGTCGCCGCCTATCACGGCCTCGAACCCGGCCGCCTGATCTTCGGCAATGGTTCCGATGAGGTCTTCGGCGTCCTCAATCAGGCCTGGCTGGAAGCCGGCGATAATATCGTGACTGGCGAGCACGGCTTCCTCGCCTACCGCATCAGCGCCGAAGCCTGTCAGGCCGAGGTGCGTCTGGCCCCGGAGCCGGCCCAGCGCGTCGAGATCGAGCGCCTGCTGGCGCTTGTCGATGCGCGGACCAAGATCGTCTACATTTCCAACCCGGCCAATCCGACCGGCACCTGGAACACCCCCGAAGAACTGGCCGATCTGCGCAGCCGCTTGCCCGCGCATATCCTGCTGGTCGTCGACGAGGCCTATGCCGAATTCGCCGATGAACCGACCTATCAGAGCGCCTTCGGTCTGGCGCGCGGGCACGATAACATCATCGTCACGCGCACCTTTTCCAAGATTCACGGTCTGGCCGGGCTGCGCGTCGGGTTCGGCTATGCCCCGGCGCGGGTGATCGAGGCGCTGGAGCGCATTCGCATGCCGTTCAACGTCAATCTGCCGGCGCAATATGCCGCCGTGGCTTCGCTGGGCGATCAGGTGCACCTCGATGCCTCGCGGGCGCAGGTCCTGCAATGGCGGCCGCGTTTCTATCAGGCGGTGCGGGCGCTGGGCTATCGCATCGACCGGAGCCAGGGCAATTTCGTGTTGATCCATTTTGCCGATGAAGCTCAGGCCGTGCGCGCCAATGCGCACCTGATGCAAAAGGGCTTTATCGTGCGTCATGTCGCGAATTATGGCTTGCCGCAGTGCCTGCGCGTGACGATCGGCAAGGACCACGAGAACGAAGGCTTCCTGGCGGCGCTGGGCGAGTTCGAGGGATAGAAAATCATACCTCCCTGGCTATGCCGGGGAGGGGGGACCGCGCCCGAAGGGCGGGGTGGTGGGGTGTCTTGCGATATACCCACCTGCTCAGTTTTCTGAATTCAGTAAGAACCCCCACCACCACATCTCACTCACTACGTTCGTTCCTGCGGTCCCCCTCCCCAACAAGTTGGGGAGGTATAGATACGGTGGTGCGACAAATAATCCCTTTCAGGGGCGGGGCGCGCTGACTATATTCGCCGCTTGCGCCCACTCTGTGTTATCGTTTGCCCATGCCCGATCAATCCGCCCCGCCCGTCACCAAAGAACGCCTCGTCTTCGGACAGGGCTACCTGAAGGACGCCTGGTATTTCGCGGCGCTGGCGGATGATCTGAAGCCGGGCAAGCTGCAACGCTACGAAATCCTCGGGGAGCCCGTGCTGCTGGCGCGCGACACCCAAGGCAAGGCCTATGCGATGCGCGACATCTGTCCGCACCGCGCCGCGCCTTTGTCAGCGGGCAAGATGATCCCGGACCCCAGGACGGGGCAGCCGGTGGTGCAATGCCCCTATCATGGCTGGACATTCGGCACCCATGGCGGGTGCACCGCCGTGCCCTCGCTGACCTCGGACCAGCCGATGGATGTGGAGCGCATCAAGGTGCGGTCGTACGCCGTGAGGGAACAGCAGGGCATGGTGTGGATCTACATAACCAACGATGCACGCCGTTCGACCGCGCCCGATCATGAGCCGCCGGTCCTGCCGGGCGTGGTCGGCGGAAAGCCGATTATCGTCGAGAGCATGGACTTCGACAGCCACATCGACCACGCGGTGGTGGGGTTAATGGACCCCGCCCACGGCCCCTATGTGCATCAGCAATGGTGGTGGCGCTCCTCCAAGAAACAGCTCGAAAAGTCCAAGGCCTTCGAGCCGCGCGAGTTCGGTTTCGCCATGGTGCGTCACGCACCGTCGAAGAATTCCCGCGCCTATCGCATCCTCGGCGGCGCGCCGGCGACCGAGATCACCTTCCGCCTGCCGGGCGTGCGCTACGAGCATATCCAGATCGGTGAGCGACAAATTCTCGGCCTGACCTGCCTGACGCCGGTGCACGCGACCAAGACCCGCATCACGCAGATATTCTGGTCGGATCACTCCATCTTCCGCGCGATAGCGCCCCTCTTCAAATACGGCGCCAAGGCCTTCCTCAAGCAGGACGGCGACATGGTCAATCTGCAGAACGAAGGGCTGAAATACGATCCGTCGCTGCTGTGGATCGACGACGCCGACACGCAGGCCAAATGGTATCAGCAGCTCAAGAAGGAATGGATGGCGCATCGTTCGGAAGACCGGCCTTTCGCCAATCCGCTCAAACCGGTGACCTTGAAGTGGACGAGCTGACCTTTTCCTGAAACCCAAATGAAAAAGCCGCCGGAGAAACTCCGGCGGCTTTTTCATGGGAGGAAGAAAAGTAGTTTACGCCGCAGCCTTGAGGCCGGAGACGATCAGCTCGACCTGAAAACGCAGGCGTTCGCTGGTGGCGGCGAAGGCTTGCCCGTCGCGATGGGCGCGGCGCAGGTTCGAGAAGGTCAGGTCTTCGAGGATTTCCGCGCCATGCTCAATGTCGGCCTTGGCCGGCAGTTCGTCATGGTTCTGCGCGTGACGCAGGGTTTCGAAGATCACCTGACGGGTCAGGTCGGTGAGGCTGGCGATTTCGGACAGGCCGGGATTGGCTTCCATATCGGCGGCCTGACCGCTCCAGTTCATCACGAAGGCCGACAGGATCAGACGGGCATTGCCCTCGGCCGCCTCATAGGCGGTCAGGATCTGACGATGCAGGCGATCCGCCAGCGGGCGCGTCGAATCGTGCGCATCGATGGCGGCGGTAATGACGCGCGCGGTTTCCTCTTCGACGACCTTCACGAAGATCTCGTTCTTGTCGGCGAAGTTGGCGAAGACCGCGCCGGTCGACAGGCCGGCTTCACGCGCGATATCGCGCAGAGTGGCTGCCTCATAGCCGCGCTCCCGGAACAGAGCTTTGGCGGAGGCGAGGATTTTGAGGCGGTTCAGCTCTTTGGAACGCGCGCGCGCCCCCAGCGGCAGGGCCGACTCTTCCTGAGTGAGTTTGTCTTTCAGTTCATACGCCTGATACATGGTCATTTAACGAGCTGGGTTGAGGACGGTGCGGGCCGCCGGTTGAACCTGTACCCATAGATGGGCATGAGGCTGAGGGATTTCAATGGGTTGCGCGATGTAATGCCTATCAGGTCAGGACGGCAACCCACAAAGGGGGTTAATGTCCGTAATTCGGTGGGAAACGGGTCCATTACCCCTGTGCGGGGAGGTCTGACAACCGTTCAACGCGAATGATCGTTCATTCCGTCGCGCTCAGAACTTCATTACGCAGAAAAACAGGCAAAAAATAGACGGGGCCGCTAAAAAAGCGTAATCCTGTAACAGGACGTGACCTGTCCGGAGAATCCACGCAGAGGCCCGATATGAGCACCTTTCTTCTGGTACTGACCCTTCTGTCCATGTTTGCCGTTCTGGTCGTGCTGGGGGCCGGGGTTTACAGCCTTTATCGCGGCGGGAAATTCGGCGAACGCTGGTCCAACAAGCTGATGCAGTGGCGCGTCATGCTTCAGGCCGTGGCCATCGGCCTGTTGTGCCTGTTCGCCTGGTGGAAAGCCGGACACTAGAGTCCCGGCTGCAAATTCATTCAAGGCAATCAGGCGTTTGTCGCTTTTTACGCCATAAATCGTCACCCTGCGGTTTTCCCACTGAGTCGGAACGCATCGATGGTCAAGCTCAACAAGATCTACACCCGCACCGGTGACGACGGCACGACGGGCCTCGGCGACGGTGCGAGGCGTCTGAAAACCGATGCGCGCGTCGAGGCCATGGGCAGCGTCGACGAAGCCAATGCGGCCCTGGGCGTGGCGCGCCTGTTCGCCGACGGTGAGATGGATGCGCTGCTGGCGCAGGTGCAGAACGACCTGTTCGACCTAGGCGCCGATCTGGCGGTGCCGGACGACGGGCAGGCCAAGGGGTGGACGCCGCTGCGGCTCGACTTCATGCGGGTGGGAGCGCTGGAGCAGGCCATCGACCGCTATAATACCGATCTGGAGCCGCTCAATTCGTTCATCCTGCCGGCCGGTGCGCCGCTCAGCGCGCATCTGCATCTGGCGCGCACCATCGTGCGCCGGGCGGAGCGCGATGTGGTCGGGCTGAACCAGATACCGGAAGAGGTGGTCAACCCGTCGGTGGCGACCTATCTCAACCGTCTGTCGGACCTGCTGTTCGTGCTGGCGCGCCATGCCAACGATCAGGGTCGTGCCGACGTGTTGTGGGTGCCGGGCAAGCCGTAGACATGATCATTCCTCCCCGACTTGTCGGGGAGGGGGACCGCGCCTGGAAGGCGTGGTGGTGGGGTATCTTGCGATATGTCCACCCGCTCAGTTGGCTGAAATTTAAAAGAACCCCCACCACCGCATCTAGCTTGCTTTGCAAGCGTCGTGCGGTCCCCCTCCCCAACGAGTTGGGGAGGTATGTTTATCGGGAGGCAGACGCCGACGCGCTTGCCGAAGCCGAGAGGGCCGCCGAATTGTCCACCGGCTTGGGCGAGCCGTCAGACGCGGTCATGGCGTCCTTGGTCGGCCACAGGATCTTCTGCTGTTCGCCCGGCTTGCGCTTTGTCAGCAGGGGCAGGTAGATCGGCGTCTCGCACGAGCGGTATTTGTTCGACCACCACCCGCCATTGGCCTCGCACTTGCGGCGCGGCATTTCGTACAGCCCGCCGTAAACCAGTATGCCGGCGCTGGCCAGAATGAAGACGCCGAGCGCGATCAGCTTGACGCGCAGGATAAGATTTTTGTCGGTTTTCATGGTTGCGGGTTCTGCCACGGCGCGATCGGTTGAGTGGCCGTTTCCATGCCCGCAAATTGCCCCACAGGCAAGTGAAATGGTTGCAGATGCGATCGGAAAGCCAAGAAAATTAGCGGGTTTCCGCCACGACACCGATTGACTTTGAGGGGCGGCGGCGTCACTAAACTCAATCCAAATTGCGCAATAGTTTGCTGCGAGGGAAGCTCACCATGAAGGTACTCGTACCCGTCAAGCGGGTGTTGGACTACAATGTCAAGGTCCGCGTCAAATCGGACCAGACCGGCGTCGATCTGGCCAATGTGAAGATGGCCATGAACCCTTTCGATGAAATCGCCGTCGAAGAAGCCGTCCGCCTGAAAGAAAAGGGCGTGGTGACCGAGATCGTCGCCGTCTCCATCGGCGTGGCCCAGTGCGAGGCCATTCTGCGCACGGCTCTGGCCATGGGCGCCGATCGCGGCATCCTCATCGAAACCGATCAGGACCTGGAGCCGCTCGCGGTCGCCAAAGTGCTCAAGGCCGTGGCCGCCGAGGAAAATCCGGACATCGTCCTGATGGGCAAACAGGCCATCGACGGCGACAACAACGCCACTGGGCAGATGCTGTCGACCCTGCTCGACTGGCCGCAAGCGACGTTCGCGTCCAAGGTTGAAATCTCCGGCGGCGAAGCGCTGGTCACCCGTGAAATCGACGGCGGTCTGCAGACGCTAGGCGTCACGCTGCCGGCGGTCATCACCACCGATCTGCGCCTCAACGAGCCGCGTTATGCGTCCTTGCCCAACATCATGAAGGCGAAGAAGAAGCCGCTCGATACGAAGACGCTGGGCGATTACGGCGTCGATGCCGCCGCCCGTCTGACGGTCGTCAAGGTCACCGAACCGGCCAGGCGTTCGGCCGGCGTCAAGGTCGACAGCGCCGATGCCCTCGTCGCCAATCTCAAGTCCGCGGGAGTCCTGTAATGGCTGTTCTGGTTATTGCCGATCATGACGGCGCGCACCTGCGCGACACGACGCTGAAGGTCGTCACGGCGGCGCAGAAGCTGTCGTCTGATATCGACGTGCTGGTCTATGGCGAGGCCTCCGCCGTCGCCGCGCAGGCGGCTGCGGCTGCAGGCGTGCGCAAGGTGCTGACCGCCGAAAGCGCCGAGTTGAAGGCCGACATCGCCGAGGCCGTTTCGGCCCTGATCGTGTCGCTGGCCGGTGGCTACGACGCCATCGCCATCCCGGCTACGGCTTCGGGCAAGAATGTCGCGCCGCGCATCGCCGCCGCGCTGGACGTTTCTATCATTTCCGACGTCATCGAAGTGGTGGCGGGCGACACCTTCGTCCACCCCATCTATGCCGGCAACGCACTGGAAACCGTGAAGACGGCCGATGCCAAAAAGGTCATCACCGTGCGCCCGACGGCCTTTGCCGCGGTCGCCGCTTCGGGCGGTTCGGCAGCGGTCGAAGCCGTGGCCGTTCCGGCCGTGACGCTGAAAACGCGCTTCGTCTCGGACGAGAAGGTCGTCTCCGACCGTCCGGAACTGGGTGCGGCCAAGGTCGTCGTTTCCGGCGGTCGGGCTCTGGGGTCGGCGGACGAGTTCAAGTCGGTGCTGGAGCCTCTGGCCGACAAGCTGGGCGCCGCTGTCGGCGCTTCGCGCGCGGCCGTCGATGCGGGCTATGCCCCTAACGATTATCAGGTGGGTCAAACCGGCAAGGTCGTGGCGCCGGGCCTGTACATCGCCGTCGGTATTTCGGGCGCTATTCAGCACCTGGCCGGCATGAAAGACTCCAAGGTCATCGTCGCCATCAACAAGGACCCCGAAGCCCCGATCTTCCAGATCGCGGACTATGGTCTGGTCGAGGACTATAAAACCGCCGTCCCGGCCCTGATCAAGGCGCTG
Source organism: Asticcacaulis sp. AND118 (assembly GCF_020535245.1). GTDB lineage: Bacteria > Pseudomonadota > Alphaproteobacteria > Caulobacterales > Caulobacteraceae > Asticcacaulis. Next base: position 440,119 of record NZ_CP084910.1, read on the forward strand.
GGTTAAACCGCTGTTCTATACCTCCCCGGCTATGCCGGGGAGGGGGACCGCACGAGCCTGCCGTCAGGCAGGTGATCGGACCGCCGATGCGGATGTGGTGGTGGGGTGTCTTGCCACCTGTCCACCGATTAGGCCTGCTGAAATTTAAAAAGAACCCCCACCACCGCACCGTCTTCGCTGCGCTCAGTTGTGCGGTCCCATCGCTGGCGAAAGCTATACTTTCGCCGCGCTATACCCCAGCAAGCTGGGGAGGTATGTTTTTTTCCCTGTGCCCTTGATTACCCGGTGGGGCGGTTTAAGCTCTCGCCTATAAAAATAAAACCGCGGGTTCCACATGACAGAGATCAAAGTCGTCGGCGTTATCGGGGCGGGCCAGATGGGTTCGGGCATCGCGCAGGTCTGCGCGCAGGCGGGTTACGAGGTCTTCCTCTACGATCAGCAGGCCACCGCCATCGCCAGGTCGATCGAAAAGATCAACAAGGGCATCGCCCGCTCGGTCGAAAAGGGCGTCATCACCGCCGAAACCGCCGCCACCGCCGTCACGCTGGTCAAGCCGGCGGCCATGGCTTCGGAGCTGTCGACCTGCGATCTGGTCATCGAAGCCGCGACCGAAGACGAAGAGGTCAAGAAGGCCATCTTCAAGTCGGTGTCCGAGCATCTGAAACCCGAAGCCATTCTGGCCTCGAACACCTCGTCCATCTCGATCACGCGACTGGCCACCGCGTCGGACCGTCCGACGCGCTTTATCGGCCTGCACTTCATGAACCCCGTGCCGATCATGAAGCTGGTCGAGATCATCCGCGGCATCGCCACCGAGACCGACACCTATGAGGCGGCGGTGCGTTTCGCCGAGAGCCTCGACAAGATCACCGCCAATGCGCAGGACTATCCGGCCTTCATCGTCAACCGCATCCTGATCCCGATGATCAACGAAGCCATCTACACCCTGTACGAAGGGGTGGGGACGGTCGAGGCCATCGATACGGCGATGAAGCTGGGGGCCAACCACCCTATGGGCCCGCTGGAGCTGGGCGATTTCATCGGGCTCGATACGGTTCTGGCCATTATGAACGTCCTCTATGACGGCCTGTCGGATTCCAAATATCGCCCCTGTCCGCTGCTGGTGAAGTATGTCGAAGCGGGCTGGTACGGGCGCAAGACCGGCCGGGGCTTCTATGACTATCGCGGCGAAAAGCCGGTTCCGACAAGGTAAGCCTCACTTGCTCACGGCCCGCCGCCCGCTCTTCCTGTGGTTCGTCCTGGCGCTGCTGGCGGCGACGCTGCTGCACGCCTGCGTGTGGTTTGCCGCACGCCTGTTTGCCGCGCAGGGATTTCTGGCGGCCGCCGAAGGGGCGCGCCAGATGGGCCTGTCGCTGTTCTGGATGGTCTGCACCGCGTCGCTGTGGCTTATTCAGGGACCGAAGAACCGCTTCCATGCCGTTCTCCATGTGCTGGGCTGTGCCTTTCTGGTCTGCGCGCTCGGCTCGTTCATGGCCTTCAGCAACCTGACCTTCAGCCAGAACTTCGAGTTCAGCCTCAAGAACATGCTGGTTTTCGGGCTGGTCGCCGTCCCCATGGTGGTCAGTCAGGTGCTGCTGGCCCTGCCGTCGGCCATCCTGTTCCAGATGATCCTGCTGGGTCGCCCGCCGCGCCTTACGGATGAGGCCGTCGCGTGACCACCGCCCGTCAGCCCGCGCTCGACTATATCCGCGGGTTCGCACTGCTGGGCATATTGATCGTCAATGCGCCGGCCTTCGGCTGGCCGCTGGAGGTCTATATGAACCCGGCGCGGGCGACGGTCGCGCTGACCGAGGCCGACCGTCAGGTCTGGTGGATCATCCATACCTTTTTCGAATCCAAGTGCCTGACCCTGTTTGCCATGCTGTTCGGGATCAGCCTGTTTCTGGTCGGGCAAAAGGACGACCCCGCGACGCCGGTGACCCGGACCGTGCGCTTTCGCCGACTGGTCTGGCTGGCGGCTATCGGGGTGGCGCACGGCGCGGCCATCTGGGTCGGGGATATTCTTTTGATGTATGCCCTGTGCGGTCTGTTCTTCGTCCTGACCATCCGCACGCCGCACCTGCTGCGCTGGGGGTTTGTGGCGTGGCTGATCGGCGGGCTGATGGTGGTGGGGTCTGGCCTCATACTGAGCTTTGTGCCGCGCGAGGAACTGGGCAAGGCGATCAGCGGCAGCGACGGCCTGAACTTCGCTGACACCTTGCGCCTGATGCAGGGCGGTTTCGCGCAGTCCCTGCACGCCAATTTCGTCATGTGGGCGATGAGCATTTTTTCGCAGATCGCTGTCTTCGCACCCAAGGTCATCGGCCTGATGATGATCGGGCTGGGGCTCTACAGGGTCGGTTATTTCGACCCGAAGAAGACGGGCTGGCATCTGGGCGCCGTGGTCGTCGGCGCGGCGGCATTGGCGGTGATAGGTTGGCAGAATCTGATCATCCTGCGCGAAAACTTTCCTGAGCCGCAAATCTACGGCTCGCACCGGGCGGCGGCGGAGTTTTTCAGTATTTTCGTCAGTATGGGTTACGCCAGCGCCCTGATGCTGATCAGTCGTGTGCCGGTTTTGAAGGGCGTCAATGCCCTGCTGAGCCCGGTGGGGCGCATGGCCTTCACCAACTATCTCAGCCAGTCGCTGATCATGACGGCGGTGTTCTATGGCGGGCGCGGGTTGGGGCTATACGGGCAGGTGTCGCTGTCGCATATGGTGCCGATCGTGCTCGGCATCTGGCTGTTCCAGATCGTGTTCAGCGCCGTGTGGTTGAAGGCGTTTCGCTATGGTCCGTTCGAGTGGGTCTGGCGGTGTCTGAGCCACGGCCGCTGGGTGGCTATTCGCTAAATCTCATACCTCCCTGCACGAAGTGCGGGGTATAGCGCCAGCGGAAGTATAGCTTTCGCCAGCGATGGGACCGCGCCCAGAGGGCGTGGTGGTGGGGTGTCTTGCGAACCTCCCCACCCATTCGCTTGCTGGAATAAGGTAAGAACCCCCACCACCGCATCTAGCGCTGCGCGCGTCGTGCGGTCCCCCTCCCCAACAAGTTGGGGAGGTATAAGAGCTATTACTTCGCCACCGCATCCACCAATGCCTTGACCTCGGGCGCGTCCCACTTGGCCTCGCCGCTGAGGCGCGCGACTTCCCGACCGTTCCTGTCGAGGATGATGGTCGTCGGCATGCCGACAATGCCCCATTTGGTCATCGGTTGAATCTCCGAGTCCATATAGGCGGGCAGGTCGCCGCTGAGCTTCAGTTCGGCCTCGACCTTGGCCTTTTCCTCGGCCTTGTCGATGCTGAGCGGCAGGACCAGAACGGTTTGCGGGTCGTAGGCCTTTTGCAGATTGGACAGGGTCGGCATCTCGACCTTGCACGGCGCGCACCAGGTCGCCCAGATGTTGAGCACCACCACGCGACCCTTGAAATCCGACAGCTTGACCGGCTTGCCCGCGCCATCGAGGAAGCTGATGTCTTCGATGGGGCGCGGTGCGGCGTGGGTCTCCAGCTTGGCCAGCGCACCGGTGGCGTAGGCCTTCAGCGGGCCTTCGGCTACGGGACCGCTTTCGGCGGCGACCGTGCCCTCAGACTCGGCTTGACGGAACAGCACCACAGCCGCTACGGAGACGGCGATTATCAGGACCAGAAGTCCCGCGACGATCAGGTTGAATTTCAACCGGCGGGGCGGTTTGGTCCGCTGCGATTGTGGGGCCTGCGCTTCGGCGTTCGCCGTGTCCGTTTTTTCGTCTGAAGGCTCAGTCATGTCCGATCCGTCCCAAAAGCCCGCGCAGACCCCGAATACGCAAGGTCAGAAAATGTGGGGTGGACGATTCTCTGCCCAACCTGACGCCATTATGCAAGCCATCAACGTCTCGATCGAGGTCGACAAACGTTTGTGGGCGCAGGACATCGCCGGATCGCGCGCCCACGCCGCCATGCTGGCCAAACAGGGCATCATCAGCGCCGAAGCCGCTCAGGAGATCGACGGCGGCCTGCAAACCATCATCGCCGAGATCGAAGCCGGGACCTTCCCTTTCCGCGCCGAATACGAAGACATCCATATGAATGTCGAGGCGCGCCTGCGCGAACTGATCGGCGCGACGGCGGGCCGTCTGCATACGGCGCGTTCGCGCAACGATCAGGTGGCGACCGATTTCCGTCTGTGGGTGCGCGACCGTGTGGATTACACCATCGCCCAGCTTCGCGACCTGCAAAAGGCGCTGGTCGCGCGCGCCGAAGACTATGCCGACGCCCTGATGCCGGGCTTCACGCACCTTCAGCCGGCGCAGCCCGTGACCTTCGGCCACCACCTGATGGCCTATGTCGAAATGTTCGGGCGCGACGCCACGCGCTTTGAAGACGCCCGCAAACGCATGAACGAGAATCCGTTGGGTTCGGCGGCGCTGGCCGGTTCGCCGTTCAATATCGACCGCCACATGACGGCTGAGGCTCTGGGCTTCGACCGCCCGACGGCCAATTCGCTCGACGGCGTGTCCGACCGCGACTTCGCGCTGGAATCTTTGAGCCACGCCGCCATCTGCGCCGGGCACCTGTCGCGTCTGGCCGAGGAAATCGTCATCTGGACCACGCCGCAGTTCGGCTTCGTCCGCCTGTCGGACTCGTTCTCGACCGGCTCCTCCATCATGCCGCAGAAGCGCAACCCTGATGCGGCTGAGCTGGTGCGCGCCAAGACGGGCCGCATCAACGGGGCGCTGATCGCCCTGACCACCGTGATGAAGGGTCTGCCTCTGGCCTATTCCAAGGACATGCAGGAAGACAAGCCGCCGGTGTTCGAGGCCTTTGAGTCGCTCGATCTGGGGCTGGCGGCCATGACCGGCATGGTGCGCGACCTGAGCGCCAATCTCGACCGCATGAAGGCGGCCGCCTCCTCGGGCTTCTCGACGGCGACCGATCTGGCCGACTGGCTGGTGCGCCACCTCAACATGCCCTTCCGTGACGCCCACCACGTCACCGGCGCAGCGGTCAAGCTGGCCGAAGGGCAGGGTGTGGACCTGGCGCAACTGTCGCTCGCCGACCTGCAAAAACTGGAAGCAGGGATTACCGAAGATGTGTATAGTGTGTTGACGCCCGAAGCCTCTGCGGCTTCGCGCCTGTCCTATGGGGGCACTTCGCCTGTGCGGGTGCGCGAACAGATCCAGCGTTGGAAGGAAATTTTGGCATGACCGGTACCGTTTCGCGTTCGTTTGTGAAGGCCGCGCTTCTGCTGGCCGCGGTTTCCGGTATGGGCCTCACCGCCTGCGCCAAGCAGGGCGATCTGGAGCGCGCGCCGCCGCTGTGGGGCAAGCGCGCTCAGGACGAGGTCGCCGCCAAGAAGAAGGCGCAGGCCGAAGGCAAGGCGACGGAACGCGCCCTGCCGCGCAAGGAATTCAAGAACGAAATGCCGGACCCTTATCAGCAGAACAGCAAGGTCGCCGACGCTCCGCTCGAAGGCACGGGCAACGCCCAGCGCCAGTAAACCGTTTTATACCTCCCCAGTTTACTGGGGAGGGGGACCGCACGAAGCGTTAGCTGAGATGCGGTGGTGGGGGCTCTTTTTTCGTCTCCATAGGATTCCATTGCACTTATGAATCATTTCGATATCCGTGACGGCGAAATGCACGCCGAGGGCGTCTCTGTCCGCGAGCTGGCCGAGCGCGTGGGTACGCCGCTCTACGTCTATTCCTCCGCCACGCTGGAGCGGCATTTTCAGGTCTTCTCTCAGGCTCTATGGGGGCAGGAGGCGCTGCAAAGCCCCAAGAAGGAAGCGCCGCTGATCGCCTATGCGACCAAGGCCAATTCCAATCTGGCCGTGCTGCAAACCCTGGCTGAACAGGGCGCAGGCGCCGACACCGTGTCGGAAGGCGAGATTCGCAAGGCCCTGACCGCCGGCATCCCCGCCGAGCGCATCGTCTTCTCCGGCGTGGGCAAGACCGACGAGGAAATGGCTTTCGCGCTGAAGGCCGGCATCTATCAGCTCAATGTCGAGTCCAAGCCCGAATTGGAACGCCTGAGCCGCGTCGCCGGCTCGCTCGGCCTGATCGCGCCCATCGTCATCCGCATCAATCCGGGCGTCGGCGCGGGCGGTCACGCCAAGATCACCACGGGCGGGGCCAAGGACAAGTTCGGCGTTTCGGCGCGCGAAGCCATCGCTCTTTACGGTCAGGCGGCCTCGGACCCCCATATCGCCCCCATGGGCATCGCCTGCCATATCGGCAGCCAGATCACCGACCTTGCGCCGATGCAGGCGGCCTTCTCCAAGATGAAGGGCTGGGTGCAGGAGCTGCGCGCCGGTGGTCTCAGCGTCGAGCGCCTCGATCTCGGCGGCGGGCTGGGCGTGCCCTATTTCAACATGCCCGAACCCCCCGCGCCGGCCGATTTCGCGCAGATGGTGGCGCTGACCGTCGGTAATCTGGGCGTAGGCTACACCTTCGAGCCGGGTCGTCTGATCGCCGCCAATGCCGGGATTCTGGTGTCGCGCGTCATCCACGTCCACGAGCGCGAGGATTCGGGGCAGAAATTCCTCGTCGTCGATGCGGCGATGAACGACCTGATCCGTCCGGCCATGTACGACGCCTATCACGACATCCGTCCCGTGGTGGCGGGCCAGACCCATGAGACGGGCACCTATGACGTGGTCGGCCCGGTGTGCGAAACCGGCGACACCTTCACGCGCGGCCGCGAAATGCCGGCGCTGAAGGCCGGTGATCTGGTCGCCTTCATGTCGGCAGGCGCCTACGGCGCGGTGATGGGCAGCGAATATAATTCGCGTCCGCTCGCCCCTGAGGTGTTGGTGCGTGACACGAACTGGGCAGTGGTGCGTCCTCGGCCTTCCTATGAGGAAATGATGGGCCGCGAGGTCTTGCCGGAATGGTTAAGACCGCATACGGTACGCGCCGCCGACTAGAAAAGCGGTCTTTGGGGGACGGCATGAAGCTGCAACGGACAAAACCCTTGTCGAAGCTGAACCGGGCGCTGTTCTGGACGCGCGCGGTGATGGTCTGGGAACAGATCCTGCCCGCCCTGACCCCGTTCCTGTTGCTGGCTTTCGCTATCGCTGTGGCCGCGCAGTGGGGCCTGTTCGCCGCCCTCGATCCGATCGTGCACATGGCCGTTCTGGCGGCGGGTGTCGTGCTGGCGCTCATCGCCGCCGTGCTGAACCTGCGTGGGTTCAAACAGCCGAGTTTCACCGAGATTAATACGCGTCTGGCGCTGGATAACGGCGTGCAGCCGGAAGTGCTGATCGGTCTGCGCCATAAGGCGAAACAGCCGTCGCTGAAGATCGGCAAGGCCAAGGCCGGACTGGCCAAGGGCGATCCGCTGGCCCTGCGCTACCTGATGCTCATTCTGGTCGGCTTCGGCTATCTGCTGCAAGGGCCGGTGCCGCTGGCGCAGATCGCCGGGGGGTACCTGCCACTGGAAAAGCCTGCGCCGGTGGTGGTCGAGGCCAAGCCCGTCAGCGTCGCTTCGGTCTATTAATCCACGCCTGAAACGGCCTCATTTTTTGAGATGCGCCCTGAGGGTTTTCTTGGGAGCGTTTCTTTGCGATACTCCCGAAAACGGGGAGGCAGCGGTCATGCGCCGCGACTATCTGAATAATCCGCCGCCGCGTCGCAGCGGGTCTAAACGCCGCTATTGGCTGATCCCGGCAGGGGTGATCGTGCTGGCCGGTATAGCCGGCTTTTTCCTGCCTATGCCTGCACAGAAGGCCGGGCCCGCGCCATCGCTGTCCCACGCGGCTATTATGGGCGAGGCCGAGGCCATAGATGGTGACTCCTTACGCATCGAAGGCGTCGAGATACGGCTGGAAGGCGTGGATGCCTTCGAATACGACCAGCGTTGCGGAGATTTCGCGTGTGGGGCCGCGGCGGGAGACAATCTGCGCAAGCTGGTGGCGACTGGAGATGTAAGCTGTGAGCCGCAGGGCGAGGACCGTTATGGACGGATACTGGCCCATTGCGCGGTGGAAGGTCGCGATCTGGGGGCAGTACAGGTGCAGGCCGGTCTGGCCGTGGCCTATCGCCGCTATTCGCAGCGCTATGTGGCGGATGAAGCGGCAGCCAGGGCAGCCAAGCGGGGTGCCTGGGCCTATGGGTTCGAAGCGCCGGAAGATTTCCGGCACGGCAAATAATCTCCTCCCTGTGCCGAAGGCATGGGGAGGTGGCGCGAAGCGCCGGAGGGGGATGGCGCAAAAACTGACTAAGGACGTAGTCCCCTGAAATTATGGCGTAATCCCCCTCCGTCAGCTTCGCTTCGCTCGCTGTCACCTCCCCACGCTAAAGCGTAGGGAGGAGAATGTACCTGGTGTAGGAAGATTAGAGGTCCGGAAACCCGTGCTCCCTGAGAAACGCCTTGACCTCTTCGCCCGACGGCCCGTCGATCACCCCCAACTGCATCGCCCCCAGCAGCAAGACCAGCGCCCCCAGCACCGCCGTGGCGATCTGCCACGGACGCGCCGGGTGGAAGTGCGACACCTTGCGGATCGAGGCCGGATTGGCGCCGTATGACCCGGTTTCCAGCTTGAAGGCCATTTCAAACCCGTCCTGAAACCGCTCGTCCGGATTGGGGGCGAGTGCCTGAAGGATGAGGCTTTCCAGCCAGCCCGGCGCGTCGTGACGCTTCTGGGTCAGCAGGTCCGGGCGTTTCAAAGTCGGCTTGGTGAAGGGTTCGCTTTCGCCATAGGGGAAGCTGCCGCCGGTAAACATTCGGTGCAATGTTACCCCCAGGGCGAAGATGTCCGAACGTTCGTCGCCCCACTGACCGTCGAACAGTTCCGGGGCCATATAGTTATTGGTGCCGGGCGGCAGCACGCCGGTCTTTTCATCCAGCGCCGGCAAACGCGCAAAGCCCAGATCGACCAGCTTAAGCCCGCCGTCTTTCAGCAGGATGATATTGTCGGGCTTAACGTCGCGGTGGATAACGCCCGCCCGGTGCAGCGAGCCCAGCGCCTTGGCCAGTTTGGTGGCGATGTCGATGCCGTCGTTCAGGCCGATCGCCGGCTTGCGCGACAGGCGCTTTTCCAGCGTCTCGCCTTCATAGAAGGGCTGGGCGACATAGAGGCAGGTCTGGCGCTTGGGCGGCAGTTGCAGGACCGAGCCGATCCAGATGTGCTGCACGCGACTGGCCACCCAGGTTTCGCGCACGAAGGCCTGACGCGCGAGAGTCTCGGCCCCCAGATTGTGCGGCTTGGGGAATTTGAGCACCACGGTCGATTGCGGGCCGGTCGCCGACAGGTCGCGGGCGCGGAACACGCGGCTGTACATGCCATCGGCCAGCATGGCTTCCAGCTTGAAATCGTCGATGGTTTCGCCCGTCTCCGGCGGCTCGCGCATGGGCAGCCGCGAAATGGCGGCGTCGAGATCCTTGACCGTCGCCGGCGGCAGTTCGAACACGTCGATGACCAGCACGGTCGCGTTGTCGTCGCCACCGTTGTGGATGGCCATGTCGACCAGTGTCTGCGCCGTGTCGTCGGCGGAATGGCGCTCGGACAGGACAGCGTTGATCTGGCTTTCCGAGACTTTGCCGTGCATCCCGTCCGAACACAGCAGCAGCCGGTCGTGCGGGAAGATGTCGTGGATGCGGTAATCGATACGCACCACTTCTTCGAAGCCGATGGCGCGGGTGAGGTAGGGCGAATCCTCGCCGCCCTCAGGCTTGTGGTCCTGCGTCATCTGACCCAGATAGCCCTCGCGCCAGCGGTAGAGGCGCGTGTCGCCGACGTGGAAGGAGTGCAGACGGTTGCCCTTGATGACCACGCCGGTGAAGGCGCAACTCATGCCGCGCACGGTTTCGTCCTTCTGGCCCTGACGGTGTATCCAGTAGTTGATGCTTTCCAGCGCCCGCCCGGCGGTCTTTTGCGGCGACAGGGCTTCGGTCTGGCTGAGATAGTCGTCAATGAAGGAGCGCACGCTGAGTTCGGCGGCGACGCGCCCGCCCTTGCGCCCGCCGACGCCGTCGGCCAGAGCGGCGACCAGCCCGTGGTGAGAGCCGTCGTCGGCCAGGCACGAGGCAGCGAAGTCCTGATTGTCTTCGCGCCGGCCGATATGGGTGGCGAAGCCGACGGCGGCCTTGAGACGGGTGGCGGTAGGCAGGGTGGCCATGCAGTTTCCTGTTGTTTTCATGCCTCCCCAGTGAACCGGGAGTCATGAAAGACGGACGTTCATCTTTCTGTGACAGAACGATAAAACGAAAGAACGCGGAAACGCAAAGCCAAAGCGCGCGATGTCGGCGGAGGCGCTTGGCCTGTGGTATTTAAACCTAGTTCAAAGTCCGTTTCGGCTGCGGCGCGTCCAGAGAGAACAGCGGCACCTGCACCGCCAGCCATTCGCCGTCATCCGCCACGCACATATAATGGCCGCCCATGGTCCCGGAATCGGTGTCGAGCGGGCAACTCGACGCATAGGAATAGCTGTCGCCGGGATCGATGCGCGGGGTTTCGCCGACCACGCCCTCGCCATCGACCGTATGCACGCGGCCGAGCGCGTCGGTGATGCGCCAGTGACGGGTCTTGAGCTGGATCGAGCGGTTCGAGGCGTTGTCGATGGTGATGTGGTAGGCCCACAGCCATTTGTGGGCGCGGACGGCGTCATCGCTGCGCGGTACGAACTGCACGCGGACGCTGACAGTCACGCCGTCGGTGGTGGCGGTATAGATCATGCGGTCACGATAGGGTGGTTTGGTCACGGTGTCAGTTTTTCTTTGCGCATTACGTATGAGCCGCTTAAATGCCTCCCCAATCCTGAGTGAAAGTTGCGATTCCTGATGACGGCCTCCGGTATCCTGCCGCTGCAATCCATCCGCGATCTGGTCGATCAGAGCGCCATCATGAGCGCTTCGAAGCTCGACGCCGATCAGATCCAGCCGGCCTCGATCGACCTGCGGCTGGGTGCGCGCGCCTGGCGGGTGCGGGCTTCGTATCTGCCGCGCGGCAAGCGGGTTATGGATCGACTGCCCGATGTGATGATGCACGAGATGGACCTGACGCGCGGCGCGGTCTTTGAATCAGGCTGCGTCTATATCGCGGAATTGCAGGAGTTCTTAAGCCTGCCCGCCGGGGTTTCGGCGCGCGCCAATCCCAAAAGCTCGACCGGGCGGGTCGATGTCTTCGTGCGCCTGCTGTCGGATTATGGCGATCTGTTCGACGATGTGCGCGAAGGCTATAAGGGCCCGATCTATGTCGAAATCGCGCCGCAGACCTTTTCCGTTCTGGCCCGTACCGGCACGCGGCTGAACCAGTTGCGCCTGAAGACCGGCGAGGTGCCCAAGCTCTACACCGCCGACTGCGGCGTGGACCTGATGACCGGCGATCTGGTCGGTTATCGCGCGCGCCGTCACGCAGGCATCATCGATCTCGACCACGTCGACGGGCACAATCCGCGCGACTTCTGGGAGCCGCTGTACCAGAACAAGGGGCAGTTGCTGCTCGATCCGGGCGAGTTCTACATCCTCGCCTCGCAAACCGACGTGGTCATCCCGGTCAACGAAGCCGCCGAAATGCTGCCCATCGACCCCAGCGTCGGTGAGTTCCGCGTCCACTATGCCGGCTTCTTCGATCCGGGCTTCGGCACGGAAGAGGCGGCGGGCGTCGGCTCGAAAGGCGTGCTGGAAGTGCGCTGCCACGAGACGCCGTTCCTGCTGGAGCACGGTCAGACCGTGGCGCGGCTGGTCTACGAGCCGCTGGTGGCCAAGCCGGAACAGCTCTATGGACAGGGCGGTTCGCATTACCAAAAACAAGGCCTGAAATTGTCCAAGCATTTCCGCCCTTGGTAAGATTACCATCTTTGGCCGCCTAATACGCAGTCTGCGCTTGCAGGTACTTTTGTACCTGCGGCGCTTGCCGGCTATTATTCGGCTCAAAGCTGACAATCTTACGGTTTGCGCACGCCGTGCTTATCGCTTTTTTGCGCCCGCGCAGGCCTGATGGTCTTTCAGAACATGGAGGATATCATGGGCTATATGATCGGCGATACGGTTCAGCTCAAATCCGGCGGCCCGGCCATGACCGTCAACAATGTCGATCTCGACAACTATGTCTATTGCGACTGGTTCGACGAACACGGCGACCGTCATTCGGACAAGTTCAAGGCCGATCTACTGATGGTCGCCACCCCGGAAGCCGCGCCGAACGACCCCACGCCGGTGGCGTCGCCGTCATTGTAAACAGGCTTACACCTCCCTGCACATCGTGCGGGGAGGGGGACCATTTGCGGAGTAAATGGTGGTGGGGTGTCTTGCGATATGTCCACCTGCTGAGTCTTTTAAACTTAAGTAAAAACCCCCACCACCGCATCTTGCTTCCTTCGCAAGCTGCGTGCGGTCCCCTTCCCCAGCAAGCTGGGGAGGTATGAAAAGAGGCTAAGCCGCCTGCTTCGATGGAATCGGCACCTCGACGCCTTCGTCGAAATGCAGCACCTCGGCGCGGGTTTCATCCAGCGTAAAGCGCGGAGTCAGCGGTGACTTGTTGCCGTTATAGCCGCCGACCATTTTCACCAGACGCGCAAACACCACCTTGAACGGTTCCAGCCATTTGGGCGAGGTCGCCAGGCCGGGCTTCAGCCCCAGCCAGCGGCGAAGACAGCCATTGGCGTAGATGACATTGGCGCGCCAGATGGCGGCAGGCGTCATGAACTCGATCGACAGCGACACGTTCACCGAGTCCTGATTGACGATGCGGTGCGGCGCGTTCTGCTTCCAGGTCAGCATCTGCCCCGGCACAAACTCGACTTTCATCGCCTCGTTATCCCACGCCGGATCGAAGCGCAGTTGTTCATCCGACTCGCGTAAGGCCACGCCTTCGAGGTCGTGATCAGAGACGTACGGGTCTTTCGGCGGATAGACATAGACGTGCTTGACGCCGCGGATCTGCCACAGGGTCACCAGCGGAATGTCGAGGTGATAGAAGACGTGGGCGTTGGGCGAGGAGATCAGCAGGCCCAGATCTTCTTTCAGCGTGCTCACACCCGTTTTGGCGCGGATTTCGGCGAACATGGCCTCGCACAGGGCGCCGATGTCGCCGTCCGAATGGTTGACCTTGCGCAGATTGAGCCATAACCGCCCGGCCTTCACCCCTTCCATCAGCGAGCGCCCGTCATGCGCGCCGCGACGGCCGAGGAACCACTGACCCCAGTTGGTCGGGTCGTAGCCCATGGTGAAGACTTCCAGCTTTTCACGCGGATAGCGGTCAATCAGGGCGATCAGCGCCTCATCGGTAAACAGCGGGCTGTTGTGCAGGTCGTGCGTGAAGGTCAGGTTTTCCCGGCCAAAGTCCGCCTTGTGCGCGTCGGTCCAGGTGAGAATGTCGATCATGTCTATCTCCCGGCGGGATTGGGGCGCAGCAGGGCGGTGCCGTAAAAGCCGATCTTGTGGAACCAGATGAGTTTGCCCGCGCCGCGCGCGGCCTTGTCGAGGAGGCGCGCGGCGGCTTTCGAACCAGCCGCATAAAGGGCCAGCCCCGCGCCGCCGAAGACGGCCGCCTGCACCAGCCCGTTGAGCATCCAGTAGGCGCAGGTCAGCGGCTTTTTCGGTGTGCCGGCCATGGCCGAGGTCGAGGGCCCCTGCCCGTAGGCGAAGGCGCGCGGCAGGGTGTAGTTCAGCGTGGCGCGGCTTTCAGGCACGTCTTCCCACACAAAGGCGTCCGCCGCCCATACCATGCGCGCGCCGTCCTGTTTCAGGGCGTAGAACAGCTTGTCGTCCTCGCCGCCGCAATTGTTGCGGTTGGTGTCGAAGGGCTCGTCGCCGCTCAACAATTCGCGGCGGATCAGCGAGTTGCCGCAGCCGTAATAGTCGGGGATCGGGCCGCTGTCTGTCGGGCCGAAGCGCGAGAAGAAGGCTTCGAAATAGGGCTGGAACTTTGCGTCCCCGCCTTTCAGTCGCGCCGTCACCGGCCCGAACACCACATCGGCGTCGTAGGTTTTTTGCGCGTTCAGCATCTTCGCCACCCAGCCCTGCGGAGCCTCTTCATCGTCATCGAGGAAGAGAATGAAGGGATCGGCAGCGGCCTTCACCGCCGTGTTGCGGGCATTGGCCACACCGGGGTTCGGCTCGTGCAGATAGGTCAGGGTCTGGCCCGCGCCGGGTGAGAGGCTTTCGACCTGCGCGCGGGCCGAGCCTTCCGGAGAATTGTCGCAGACGATGATATTCACCGCGGCATCGACGCCGGTTTGCGTGAAGACCGAGGTGAGGGCGGTCTTCAGCCCGTCCGGGCGACGGAAGGTCGGGATGATCAGGCTGACCGACATGCTATTGGCTCAGGCGTTTGCGGGCATTGGCGAAGGCATAGATCGTGCCGTTGACGCGGCTGCCGAGGTCCAGTTCAAGGCTGGCCAGATGGTCGAGGCGGCGGCCCAGTCGCTGCGTCAGATGCGAAACGCCCAGCGCCTTGCCGCTGCGCGCCATCAGGCGCGACAGGGTTTCCGAAGTGCGGCCTTCGCCGGAGGCGGCGTAGAGGCGGCCATGCCGCACGACCGAATGGGTGTTGCAGAAGGCGTTCTTGTAATGCTGCTGACCGGTCGACAGGTCGTAATAGGTGACGCCCAGTTCGCGCAGCGGCGTCTGACAGCCCTGCAGGAAAATCTGTCCCGGCGAATAGGCGCCGTAGGCCGCATCGAAGGCCGACACCCATGGATGGACGCGGTCGCCGAGGCGCGGCCCGAAGTGCCAGATGATCGGCTTGCCGCCGGCCGTCACCGTGGTCAGGTGCCCGTAAAGCTGCGTGTCGAGGTTCGCCGGTTTGACGAACAGGTTGCGCATCAGGGCCTGCACCCACGGCGCCGAGAGGAAGTCGTGGATGCCGGTCTGCGCCGTCTGGGCGCGCTTGATGGCCAGCATGGCCTCGAAGTTTTCCGGCGTGAAGTCGGGCACTTCGAAACGCACCTCGCCGTGTTCCTCTTCGAGACGGCGGCGCAGGCGGTTGATGTTCTTCAGGTGCTTCTTTTCGACATTGTTGACCGTTTCGCCGTGCGTCAGGTCGATGCCGTAGGCGTCTTCGGGTTCGCCCTCAAAGCCGTCAAACGCGCCATAGGGGTCGATCAGGCCGGTGACCTGAAAGGCGCGGATACCAGCCAGAGCCAGCGCCTCGCGCGCGGGGAAGGCCGTGTCGGGAAAGCTGATCAGGGCGGTATAGTCGTTGAACGGCGCGCCGACGGGGCGAGCGAAGGCACCGGGGCGGCGGTGGTGCGGCAGAATGGCCACGACCTTGCCGCCTTTTCGGTACACAGCCACCTTCACATCGTCGCGCACCTGCGCCACGGCGGCACAAAAGTCCCAGGACAGGACAGGCGAGCCGAAGGCGAAGGTCTGCTTCGCCATATCGCGCCAGGCGGCGATGTCGGTTTCGCTGAGGTCGCGCGGAGAGATCAGATCGCAGGTCGTCATGCCGGTTCCGGGTCGGGCCTGTTGGGCCCCATCTTTTAAGGGTCTTCCTAACAGCGAACTGTAAACGTTCGTTGTGTCGGGATGGTTACTTTTTTCTACCCGCTCAAATTACCAGAATTTTTGCAGGTGCGAAACGGATGCCTGCAAGCGACGCGCCAATGACAAGCGTCATAATCTTTTTGACAAGGGTGCTGGACATTATGCACTTAACATACCGCACAGTGCGTTGTGTTTTTCGGCGATTGTGAAAAAACGCCACTAACGCATTGACGTTAACGGATCGCGACGTTATTTTAACCACAACACCCCGGAGCGATTCACATGGCACACCCGCTGGAAAAGTTAGTGCAGGACCGAAAAGGCGCGTTAAGCGTTGCGCTAGACGATCTGCGCGCGCAGCAGCAAAAAATTGCCGTGCTTCAAGCTGAAATTGCCGCTTACGAAGAGGCTTTGAAGTATGTGGGGGTGAGCGAACCCATTAAAAAGCCCCGCGTTCGCCAATCAACAGCTAGCGCGCCGAAAGGGCATTGGGACGCTGTCTTTGGCAGGTTGTGCGCCAGCCACCTCAACGAAATTAGCTACGAGCACATTCTGAGCGCAGCCAAACAAGAGGGCGTCGAGGTCAAGGACGCCTCCGTGCGCGCCACGATGATGAAATACGTGGATGAAGGCATTTTTGAGCGCGTAAAAAACGGGGTGTTTCGGTTCACGAGCAAAGGCCGCTCGACTTATGGAATTACCCTACCTCCGCCCATAATCGCCAACGCCCATACCCATCAGGTAACTGGAACCGACGATCTGGAGGGTTTGCTTTCGTAGAAAGTTTAAGGCCCCGCGTTAGCGGGGCCTTAAGGGGTCGGAAGGCTGGTGCCTAGGAACGATTTGCAGCGTCTCCCCCAGGGGTTCGATTCCCCCCGACTCCACACCAATTTTGCCAGTAAGCCAAAGTCCTTGGCCGGTCAAAGCTTACTGGCGTCCACTCAAACCGCCCAAAGGGCAGAAGGAGTATCCCATGTGGCAAGCCCACAGAAGATAGAAATTAGAGCCATTTGATAGGCTCGCCTTACAGGCTGGTATGCGATAGCATATCGGCCTGTTCGTGCGTGGAGATTACGACAAATGACCGAAAAAGTCAAGGACTCCAAGGAATTTTCAGAGGCGGAAATAGCTGCCAGACGGGATGATGTCGTGCGCCGTATGATCGGAACAGCACCAAAGGATCACCCCAAAAATACAGCCAAGGGCAAGGTTGGCAGACCGATTGCATCTTAACGCTTGCCCTTTGTCCGCCATCGCGTTTTCCGGCGCTTAGACAAGCGCGTTGACGGCTTGTTGCCTTTCAGGTCTTTGATACATTAGGCGACGGCCAACAACACCCATTACGGCGCGGTTAGCGCGCTCCGTATCATCACAGCCCAAGGCTTCACGATTGGAATAACGGAAGTCAAACTCCGCAAGGTAACGGCGCAAATGATGCGATTTGCAATGCTGATAAATGCCGCGCATACCACGCTTGAAAATGCCGAAAAATCCTTCAATCTGGTTTGTCGTGATCGCCTTATCTTCTTTATTTACATACTCTTTTTGAGCATGATTGACGCTTTTGTGGCTTGAGAATTTCTTGCCGGGGGTCTTGTAATGATGGGCTTCATCCGTAACCAGATTGGCCTTCTCACTGACATTAGCGTTGAGAATTTCAGTCACGGATTTGACGGTAATTTCCTTCACAACAACGCTGCGGGTTTTGCCTGAGTTTCGATCAAGCAGCGTGACAATTTTGTTCATTGAACGGATTGCCATGCGGCTTTCCTTCGCGTCTGGATCGCGCCCAAAAAACGTTTCATCAGCTTCAACTACGCCACCGTCGCCACCCATAGGCGTTTCATCGTTCGCAAGCATGGCTTCACGGATACGGTGAGCCATGAACCAAGCCGTCCGATAGCTGCCAAAGCCAAGCATACGGTAAAGCTGATTAGCGCTCACGCCTTTCTTGCTCGAACACATGATTTGCGTAGCCAGAAGCCATTTATGCAAAGGGATATGGGAGCGTTCGTAAATCGTCCCCATCGTGGCGGTAAACGGTTTGCGGCACTCAGGCTCTTTACACTTATAAAGTCCGGGACGCGTCGTCTTGCCCTGCATAAGCGTTGAGTTGCCGACAACGCCACAATGGGGGCAAACGCGACCATCCGGCCAGCGCAGCGCTTCAAAATGAACGCGGGCGGCTTCTTCATCGTGGAAAATGGGGTCGGTGAGCGTTTGCATTGTTATCTCCAATGCAAACACACTACAAATTCAGCCATGGTATGTCAAATGCATAATGTCCAGGGTGCTTGACATGAAGACGTCGGTGAATGTAAAGGTAACTTGTCTTAAAGTGAAGGGAGCTTGATATGAAGGGGATGAAATCAGTGAGCGGGTGGATAATGAGCGCCTTCCTGCTGATGGCGGGGATATTGGGCGGCATTATCGGCTATGACAGCGCTTCGGGCGGGGAACTCCTGACCCAGCGCGACGGGCCGGTCTATCTGGTGGCCGGCTTGCTCCTGCTGTTCGCACTGGTGTCCAGTCTGTTCTGGTGGCGCGGCATGGACGAGGCGCAGAAGGAGGCCCACAAATGGGCCTGGTACTGGGGCGGTTCGGTCGGTCTGCTGGTCGTTCTGTTTGTCTTCGTCGCCTCGAAGATCGGGGGCGGGGATATTGTCTCGGATTATGCCCGAACCGTCGGTTACGAAGGGCAACTGTTCGAACTGGGCCTGCTGACGGCGCTCGCCCCACCGGTCACTGGCTATGCGATTGCCTGGGCCGTGTGGTGGCTGCGTCGTCGCTGAGGTTTTTCGAAGGAGGATGACATCATGTCCAGGATAAAGAAACTTTCGTTTGCCGGAACTCTGGTACGCGTCATGGGGTTCAGCTTCATCGGAGCGCTGGCGGCTTTCGCCATGGTCGCGGTCATAATGCTGGTCCGACCGGAAACCGAAAAGATGCAGGTCATGACCATAGCGGGGCTTGTCGCCAGTGTGCTGATCATGGGCGCGGCGATGATCTACAGTATCCGCTGGTGGCGGGGCGTCGATGAAGCCGTGCGTCAGGCCCATAGCTGGGCCTGGTACTGGGGCGGTTCGACGGGGCTGCTGTTCGTCGGCGTCTTCTACATCGTCTCCGTCTTCACCGATGGCGAGGTGTCGCGGCGTCTGGTCGAGATGCTGGGGGTCGCCGGCCGGGAGGTCGAACTGGGTGTCGGGATCGCTACGGTGCCGATGCTCATAGGTTACGGGATCGCCTGGGTCATCTGGTGGCTGAGGCACCGGTGAGATTATGAAAAACCGCCTCAAAGTCCTGCGCGCCGAGCACAATCTGTCGCAGGCCGATCTGGCCGGACGCCTCGATGTGTCGCGCCAGACCGTCAACGCCATCGAAACGGAGAAATACGATCCCTCCCTGCCGCTGGCCTTCAAGATCGCCGACGTCTTCGGCCTGAAGATCGAAGACATCTTTCAACCCTGAACTATAGTCTTTCCAACCTTTTGAGGGGGTATCCCATGTTCAAACTGAAACACACCCGCCGCGCCCTGATGGCCGGTCTCGTCTCCGCCGCCATGATCCTGCCGATGGGCGTGGCCGAGGCGAAGGAAAAGGCCCCGAAGATGTGGGTCATCAAGGATGCCGATTCGACCGTCTATCTCTACGGCTCCTTCCACCTGCTGAAGGCCGACACGAAATGGAAGACGCCCGGTCTCGACAAGGTCTTCAACAGCGCCGATACCCTTTATCTTGAGGTCGCCAATCTCGACGATCAGGCGGCGGCCGCGGCTCTGGTGCAGAAGTACGGCATCGACCCCACCGGCGGCTTGCTGAAGCCCTATACGCCGCAAGAGCAGCAACTCATCCGCGACACTTACAGCAAGTACGGCCTCAATATCGATCAATTGGTCATGCTCAAGCCGTGGCTGGCCAGCCTGATGCTGGTCATGGCCCAGATGCAGAAGGAAGGCTTCGACCCGAATGCCGGTGTGGATAAGACCCTGTTGAATGCCGCCCGCGCCAAGAACCTCCCGGTCAAGGGGCTGGACACGATGGAGGACCAGATGAAGGTGCTGGCCAGCGGCCTGTTCGGCGAAGAGTCGAAGGCGCTGCTCGACATCGTGAAAGAGGACGCCAACGTCAAGGAAACGTTCGGTAAGATGTTGACGGCGTGGTCTACGGGTGATCTCAAGGCGCTGGAAAGCCTGATGATCGATGAGATGAAGGTCAAGACACCGCAAATGTACGAGGCGGTGATGGTCAACCGCAACCGCAACTGGGTGCAGCCGATCAAGGACGTGCTGGCCGGTTCGGGCACGCAGATGATCGTCGTCGGCGCCGGGCACCTGGCCGGTCCGGACAGCGTGCAGGCCCTGCTCAAGAAGGAAGGCGTCAAGGTCGAACTGTACGACTATTCGTCAGCGAAATAATGGATCGGCAGAAATAAAACCCCTGTGTTGCGGCGCGGGGTTTTTCGAGCGCATTGGCTTCGCCGAACTCCGTTTCCAAAAAGTGTGCAACGGTTTTTTTGGAATCAAAGGCGCGATAAAACAAACGCTTAGATCGCCTCCAGATCCAGCCGGATCGGGAGGCGATCTATTGACATTGAGGCCGTTTTTATACACAAGGCGCGCCTAAGCCCCTTAAAGCTTAGAATTACCGATCCCCTTGGTCATTTGCGACTTTGGGGATGCTTTCTTTTTAAGGGATTCACGCAGATGAACACCACGCCTGAGACCGCCACCGAAGACCACCTGTTCGGCGTTTACAATCGCGCCGCCATGGAAGTCGAACGAGGCGAGGGCGTGCGACTGTACGCTCGTGACGGGCGCGTCTTCGTTGACATGGTGCAGGGCGTGGCTACCAACGGCCTCGGCCACTGTCATCCGAAATTGATCGACGCCGTGAAGACGCAGGCCGAAAAGCTGTGGCACGTGTCGAACATCTTCCGCATCCCCGACCAGCAGACCCTGGCGGCGAAGCTGTGCGAAGACTCGTTCGCCGATCAGGTCTTCTTCACCAATTCGGGCACCGAAGCGGTCGAATGCGCGCTTAAACTGGCGCGTAAGTATCATGACGCCAAGGGTCAGCCTGAGCGCATTGATATTATCACCTTTACCGGTGCCTTTCACGGACGTTCGTATGGGGCGGTCAATGCCGGCGGCAACGACGCCTATCTGGCTGGGTTCGGGCCCAAACTGCCGGGCTATGTGCATCTGTCGTTCGGTGACCACGAGGCGTTGAAAGCCGCAGCGGCAGCCCCTACGGCGGCCGCCATTCTGGTTGAGCCGGTGCAGGGCGAGGGCGGCACCCGTCAGGTGCCGGAACAGTGTCTGCGCGGGCTGCGCGATCTGTGCGACCAGTACGGCCTTCTGTTGATGTTCGACGAAATCCAGTGCGGCATGGGGCGTTCGGGCAAGCTGTGGGCGCATCAGTGGTCGGGTGTTGAGCCGGACGTCATGATGACGGCCAAGGCGCTGGGCGGCGGCTTCCCCATCGGGGCCTGTCTGGCGACGAAAGAGGCGGCCTCCGGCATGGTCTTCGGCAGCCACGGTTCGACCTTTGGCGGCAATCCGCTGGCCATGGCGGTTGGCCTCGTCGCCTATGGCGAGCTGTCGAGCCCGGAGATGCTCGACCACGTCAATCAGGTGTCGGGTTTCCTGCGTCAGCAGCTTCAGGGCCTGAAAGCCGCCTATCCGGATATTATCGACGAAATTCGCGGCAAGGGCCTGCTGGTCGGCATCAGGCTTAAGGTGGCCAACCGCGAGGTGATGGGTCTGGCGCGCGAAAACGGTCTGCTGATCGCCGGCGGTTCGGACAATTGCGTGCGTCTGCTGCCGCCGCTCAACCTGACCATCGAGGAGGCCCGCGAAGCGCTGGGCCTGCTGGAAAAGACCTGTCAGGCGGCGCGCGAGACGCTGGTCGTCAAGGAGACGGTGTAATGGTAAAGCATTTTCTCGACATCTCCGATCTGAGCGCTGCCGAACTGCGCGCCATACTCGATGACGCCCATGCGCGTAAAAAGGCCCGTCAGGGCTGGCCCAAAGGGCGCGTTGATGGCGACGCCGCGGCGAAAGACCGCGTGCTGGCCATGATCTTCGAAAAGAACTCGACGCGCACGCGCTTCTCGTTCGACGCGGCGATCCGTCAACTGGGCGGCGACGCCATTATTTCGACGGCGACCGACATGCAGCTTGGTCGCGGGGAGACCATCGAAGACACGGCCAAGGTGCTGTCGCGCATGGTGGACGCCATCATGATCCGTGCCAACCGCCACGAGGACGTGGAGCGTCTGGCGCGCGCTTCGACCATTCCGGTGATCAACGGCCTGACCAACAAGAGCCATCCGTGCCAGATCCTCGCCGATCTTCAGACGATCGAAGAGCATCGCGGCGACATCAAGGGCAAGACCCTGGCTTGGGTCGGCGACGGCAACAATGTCTGCGCCTCGTTTATTCACGCGGCGGCGCGCTTCGACTTCACGCTGAACATCGCCTGCCCCCCGAAATACAAGCCGGCGAACGAGGATATGATCTTCGCGGCGGAATCGCGCGCCCGTGTCACCGTTACGCACGATCCGGAAGCCGCCGTGCGTGGTGCGGACGTGGTGATGGCCGATACCTGGGTGTCGATGGGCGACCTCGATCACGAGGAACGTCTGGAGGCCTTCGAGCCGTATCAGGTCAATGAGGCCCTGATGAAGCTGGCCAAGCCCGACGCGCTGTTCCTGCACTGCCTGCCCGCCCACCGCGGCGAGGAGGTGTCGGACGGCGTTATCGACGGCCCGCAGTCGGTGGTCTGGGACGAGGCGGAAAACCGTATTCATGCGCAGAAGGCCGTGCTGGCCTGGTGTTTCTCGTAACTTTATTCCTCCCTGGCTATGCCGGGGAGGGGGACCATCAAGCGTAGCGTAGATGGTGGTAGGGTATCTTGCGATATCTCCACCGGCTAAGCGTTGAACTTAAGTAAGAACCCCCACCACCGCATCTAGCTTGCTTCGCAAGCGTCGTGCGGTCCCCCTCCCCAACAAGTTGGGGAGGTATGAAATGAAAAACCCTCCGGTTTGGGCCGGAGGGTTTTTCTTTGCCTTACTGAGCCGCGCCTGCGGGCTTGTCCGCCGGCTTGACCTGAATCCGCAGCAGCTTTTCCTTGATCAGCCACTTCTTCGCCATGGCCTGAATGTCAGCCGGCGTCACCGCCTCGACCTCGGCCTTGCGCGAGCGGATGGCCGGCAGGTCGCGCGGATCGGCCTGAATGCCCGGCAGGACGCCCATCCAGTAACCGTTGGTCTTGATCTGCACGTCGTAGCGATCCAGCACCGGCTTGCGCGCGCGCAGCAGTTCGTCGGCCTCGATCGGCTTGGCTTTCAGGTCTTCGGCGATGGTCAGCAGCGAGTCGTAGAAGGTCTGATCGACTTCCGGCTTCACGGTGGCCTGCGCCGCCAGATAGCCGAAGCCCTTGAAGGTGTTCGACATGACGCTGCCCGCCGAAGAGCCGTAGGAGGCCCCCTGCTTCTCACGGATTTCGTCGGTCAGGCGCAAGGTCAGCACCTCGGCCAGCATTTCCGTGGCGCGGGCCTGTTTCGTATCGACGAAGAAGTCCGTGGTCGGCCAGGCGACATAGCTGAGGTTCTGATCGGCGCGGCCGTTGTGGGTCAGGACCTGATGCAGGTTGGCCGTCGGGAAGCTGACCGTATCGGCGCCCGTAACCGGCGCGACGGTTTCGGCGCGCTTGGGCAAGGTGGCGAAGGTGGTGGCCAGCACCTTTTTGGCGTCCTCGACCGTGATGTCGCCGACGATGGTGATTTCGATCGGCGCAGTGGAGAGGATGCCGGTGACCAGCGCCTTGGCGTCTGCGTTGGTGACCGACAGGGCGGCGTCCTTTTCCGGCAGGCCGAAGCGGAGGTCGCCGTTGCGGATCAGGCGCGGGGCCTTGGTGGAGAAGACGCTGTTGGGCGTGGCCGACAACGACTGATAATAGTTCGGCAGGAACGATTTCAGGCGGTCGAGCGCTTCGGGGCGATAGGCCGTATCGGTAACGAAGGCCATGAAGACCTGCATCTGAAGCGCGAAGTCGGTCGGCGTCGTGCCGCCCGACAGGGTCGCGGCGTCTTCGCCGATACCGAAGTTGAGGCCGAAGATGCGCCCGGCCAGCGTGTCCTTGATTTCGTCGGCGTCGAGCTTGCCCAGACCACCGTCGTACAGGCCGACCCAGTTGGCCGCCTGCAGCGGCAGGGCCTTGTCCTGACCGATGGTGGTCAGGCCGCCGCCGAAGCGGACATTGACCAGCACTTCGTTGTCCTTGAACGTCGTCGGCTTGATATTGACCTTGACGCCGTTAGCGTAGGCCAACTCGGTGACGCCGAGGTCGGACACGACGGTTTCCCTGGTGATCGCCGCCGGAGCCTTGCCGAAGGTCTCATAGGGCCAGGCCTTCTTGACGATAGCGGCGGGTTTTTCGACGGTTTTGGCCTTCAGGGCTTCGTAGCTTGCCAACATGGCCGGCTTGTCGAAGCCGCCCAGATCGTCGGCCATATGGGCCAGCAGCGGGCCATCGCCGGAGAAGAGGGTTTTGGCGCGCGCGCTCACCGCCGCCGCGGTCAGGCGCGGCTTGATTTTGTTGAGGAAGGCCAGGTTCTGGCTGGGGGCGGTCATGACCTCCCTGTCGCCCAGCGTGCCGACCAGCGCATCGACGATGGCGCCGGTATTGCGCGTCTTCTCGCCCTTGGCCTGCGCTTCGAGGCTGGCGGTCATGTCGGCCAGTTCGCGCGCCACTTCATCCTCGGTCGCACCATAGGTTTCGTACTGACGCACGGTGGTGAAGGCCTGCTCGAAGGCTTCCTTGTCCTTGCCGGGCTTGGGTGTGATGCTGAGGGTCAGGGTCTCGGCGGTTTTGGACACCGTGCTGTTGCCTGCACCGGCGGCGGCGAAGGCGGTTTCCGTCGCCTTGGCCTGACGTTCCAGGCGTTGGTTGAGGATCGACAGGGTCAGGTCGTCGAGCATGTCGTCGAAGTCCGTCGCTTCGGTTTCCCACGACTCGTCAACGGGTTTGAACCAGGTGGCTTGCAGCGAATTGCGCAGTCCCGCCTCGACATAGGTATAGGCCGTGGCCTTCTGCGGCGTGTAGGTACCGAAGCTGAGCTTGTCCAGCGGGCGCTTCGAACGCGGCGTGAGGTCGGCGAATTTCGCCTTGATCTTGGCTTCGATGGCGTCGGCATCGATGTCGCCGGCCACGACGACGGTGGTCAGTTCCGGACGGTAGAAGTCGTTATAATAGTCGATGAAGGCCTGAGCCGGGGCCTTGGCGATGATGTCGGTCGAGCCGATGGGCAGGCGGTGGCCGTAGAGCTGACCGGGGAAAGCGGCCTTGGCCCAGTCGACATAGGCGCGGTAGGACGGCGAATTGCGCGCGCGCTCCTCGCCCAGCACCACGCCGCGTTCGCGGTCGATGGCCTTGGCGTCCAGCGTCAGATTGCCCGCCGTTTCACGGAACAGGAACAGGCCGGTATCGATGATCTCCTCATCGTTCTTCGGCAGGTCCAGCATGTAGACCGTCTCGTCGAACGAGGTGTAGGCGTTGGTG
Organism: Asticcacaulis sp. AND118; assembly: GCF_020535245.1. Taxonomy (GTDB): domain Bacteria; phylum Pseudomonadota; class Alphaproteobacteria; order Caulobacterales; family Caulobacteraceae; genus Asticcacaulis. Next base: position 465,095 of record NZ_CP084910.1, read on the forward strand.
TCCGGGCCGAACTTCAGCCCGTGACGCTCAAGGATCTTGACCATGTCGCCTTCGGGCACGTTCTTCGAGCCGTTGAAGGCCATGTGCTCAAGGAAGTGGGCGAGGCCGAGCTGCTGCTCGGATTCCATCAGAGAACCGGTGGCGAAGCGCATACGCAGGCTGACCACGCCCGGCGGCGTCTTGTTGGGATAAATGATGTAGGTCAGGCCGTTGGGCAGGCGGCCGTAACGGGCCTGAGGGTCGGGTTTGATGTCCGAATGGGTTTGCGCGAACTCGATCGCGCCGGGCAATACGGCGGGAGCGGTTTGGGCATAGGTCGCGGGCGTCAGGGCCGTCGAGGACAGCAGCGTGGTGGACAGGGCCGCAACCGCCATCGCGGTCATGAGCTTGGTGCGCGTCGACATGAAAAGGTCGCCCTCATAGTGAATAGAGGGCGACCTTTTCAAAGTTTGATGGCCGAATAAAGTTACGAAACTTTAATGTCCCGTAGCCATTACCGCTTGGTGCTGCCCGACACGTAGTAGGTCGCCGTGTTGCCGATGGCGCGGCTGGTGGCGACGACCGCACGGCCGGAGCCCGTGATATTGGTCGTGGTCGAGGCCGACACGTCGCCATTATTGACCTGGCTGTTGCGCACGGTCATGTCGGCTTCGCATTCGGCGCAGGCATAGGCGTAGGCCGAGTTGCCGGTCGCTTCGGCGGTGACGTAGGCGTCATAGCCGTCATGACCTTCGAAGCTGGCTTGGGTATCGATGGTGCCGTTATTGAACTGCTCCGTATCGATATTGACGTACTTGTCGCCATTACCGGCGGTCAGGTCATTGCCGACGCCGGTGGCGGTCGAGTGCATCTCTCCGTACTCATAGCCCGACAGGACGCTCATCGACTGCACCTGACCATTGCTGACCTGAGTGGTGTCGGTGACCAGCGATCCGCCCGTATTATAGAGCGAGACCGTGTTGGCGGCGGCATCCGACTGCGTGGCCATGTGCCAGGCATTGCCGGCATTGGCCGAGACGTAGGATTCCGTGCGCCCGGTCGACCCTTGGGTGACCGTGTGTTCCTGCGAGCCGCGATCGGTCGAGTTCGAGCCGTAATAGTTGTTCATCGCCGTGGCGGTGTACAGGTTCGGCGACGGCGAATAGTGCAGCACCACGCCCGTGCGGGCACGGGCTTCGGCCCCCGACTGCTGGTTGGCGGTCGATTCCAGACGCCCGTTGGTCACCTCATACGACTGATGATTGGTGACCGCGGTGGTGTTGATCTCGCCCGACCCGTAGATCGAGTTGTTGGGCGAATTGACCTGCGTATCGGCATGGACGTTGACGTTGGACACGGCCTGATTGGTGTTGGACACCAGCTTGCCGTCGGTCGTCGTGCCCGCGCCGTAATTGCCGACGGCCTGCGTCGTCATGTACAGCGGCGTGCCCAGCGACTTGCGATAGTCTTCGGGCGCGGCGGTGCCGTTGACGGTCGCCGTGGCCGTGACATTGCCCTGCAGCACCTGACGCGAGGTCAGATTGGCGTCCACCTGCTCGTTGCCGGCGATCATCGCATTGCCGTGGCTCGACGTATCGACCTGCAGCAGGTCGTAATTCTCCACCACGTTCAGGATCTGGCCGGAGAAGATGTCGCCGGTCTGAACCTGATCGTTGGTGATGTCGAGACCACCAACCGTTTGGCTAGTAGCGGCCGTTGCCAGAGCTGCGGTTGCGAGTATTGTGCCAACGGCTAGGATCTTCGCGCGTACCCGCATTATTGGTCTCCAGATTGTCGTAAGCCGGGGTATAGCCGCCGGTCTTGCCCAGCGTGGCGTCGTTGAGGAAGTCGTCCTTGGCGTTCAGGCAGATTTCGGGGCCCTGCGCGCCGTAGAGGTTGGCCATGAACTCCAGCGTCGCACGCTCGATCAGGGCGCGCACCGCCAGTTGCATGGGCTCAAGCCCGCCTTCACCGGCCGAGATGTCGAAGATGTTGCCGTTGAAGAAGTCGAACACGCCGGCCTTGATCTCGCGGCCGATGATCTGCTTCTGATAAGAGATGACATCCACCACTTCCAGCGTGCGGGTGTCGACCAGACGCAGGTCCAGCGCGACGTTCATCACGTAGAGGCGGCCGTTGACGATGCCCTTGGCGTCGCGCGCATCGGCGTCGCCGACATAGGCGTCGATGCCCGACGAGCGGATATTGTAGTTCAGCTCGGTGATGCCGCCGACGATGTGGAAGTCGGAGCCCGCGATCTGACCGGCCATGATGCGGCGGTATTCACCGGCTTCGGTCGGATTGGCGACCTCATTGTCGGTGATCAGCTTGTTGTTGGTGTACTTCAGTTCCAGTTCGGACACCGAGGTGTCGAAACGTTCGACCTGACGTGCGCCCGACTTGGCCAGAGCGGTCATCGCCATCAGCGACGCGCCCTGCGTGATCTTGCGGCCACCTTCGTATTCCACCTTGCCGGTGTAGTCCGAGATGCGGCCCACCGCCATGCGCGGCGAGGCCAGGCCATGCTTGCGGGCGTAGGAGCCGAGGCAGACCAGAGCGTCGGAATAGGCGGTCGGATTGGCCGTGACCGGCGCATTGCCGATCGGCTTGGCATAGACGCCCGACGGACCGGCGACCGGCGACACACAGGCCGACAGGGTCATGGCACCTGCGGCCAGCGCGATCAGGCTGAGGCCCTTCGAGCGCACCCCGAAAAGTGCCTTGCGGTTTTCGGAACCGGGTGCGCGATCACCAGGACGGACCGTGCGAGACGATTTCTTCGTATCAGAAGCCATTGAGATTTCCTGTAATATCCGTGCCGGTCTCGCCGGTGGCCGTTGTCTTGCCGTTGGTGGCGGTGACGTTACCGTTGTTGATCTGGGTCGAGTTGACGATGACGGTGTTGTAGTTGCCGTTGACGACGACCGAGAGATTGTTGCCGATGGCGGTGGCGCCACCCACAGCGCCCGCGCCGGAATAGCTGTCGCCCGCGCCGTAGGTCAGGCCCTTGGAATAGACGCTCTGGTCGGAGCCGGTGACGATAACGCCGTCGAGCAGCACGCGGTTGCCGTTGGCATCGCGCGTTGACACGTCGATGGCGCGTTCTTCCTGACCGCGGCTGCGGCCGTAGCCGGTCTCGAAACCGGTCGAGGTCGTGCTCATCGTCTGCGCCAGGGCGGGTGCCCCGGTGAGGACGAGGACGCCCGCGGTAGCGGCGGCTATTTTATAATACGCCATGTTGGACTCCTGTCAGGCTTGCGCCCTTCACTTGAGAGGCGAAAAGCAAATCGGATGCCAATGTGACCGTGAACCTTAAAAATTGAGTATATTTCGCGCCAAAAAACGCTAAATGGTTTTCAAAATCAGGATTTAAGGGCTGTGCGAAAGCCTTGTGGCCCTTATATTGGCCGGTAATTCGTCACGCTTGGCGGCTTGCCGCATAAGGGCTGTTCATGAACGACACCGAAAAAGAGCCTCTTTTCACCGCACCGTGGCCCGCCGTGGTCCTGAGTGGGCTCATTTTGGCACTCTTCGCCCTGCAATCTCAATTCGACACACGCGACGACCTGATTTACGCCTTCGCCTTGAATCCGGCCCTGCTGTCGGTGGACACGCTCGACACGCTGGTCACCACCCTGTTCCTGCACGGGAGCTGGATGCACGCAGGCCTTAACGCCGTGTTCGGCCTGGCCTTCGCCAGCGGCGTGGCGCGGGTCTTCGGCACGCGCGCCGGCGGTGCCGCACTCTTCTTTATATATTATCTGCTGTGCGGCGTGCTGGCCGGGGCTGTCTATTGCGCTCTGTTCCCGGACCGCAATGTGTTGCTGATCGGCGCGTCAGGCGCCATCTCCGGCCTGATGGGCGCGGCCGTCCGCATCGGTCCGGGCTATATCCTGCCCTTCACCGATCGCCGCGTGGTCGGTATGAGCCTCGCCTGGACGGTGATCAACGTCCTGTCCGCTTTCGTCAGCATCCTGCCGTCCGCCGGCACGATCGCCTGGGAAGTCCACCTGATCGGTTATGCCATCGGTCTTCTGAGCATAGGCGTCTGGATGCGGCTGTTCCGGCCCAAATTCTTTGCGGTCTAAATTTCCACAAGGGACGACCTCACACAAAATTGACATCACGGTCAAATTTTAGCCTTGCCCTCTTAGCGTCTTCGCATAACTCTGCTCTCTTCGCCTGCGCAATGGGAGGCCGGGCGCACAAAGAGGGAGAGAGGCTATGCTGGTCAATCAGCTTTTGAATGCCAAAGGGCATCAGGTCTTCACAGTGTCGCCCGAAGATACGGTGTCGGCGGTGTCCGCCCTGCTGCATACGCGCAAGGTCGGGGCTTTTGTAGTGTCCGACCGACTGGGGCGCGTGGCGGGCATCGTGTCAGAGCGCGACATCATAGGTGCGCTGGCGCAAAAGGGGGCTCCGGCTCTCGATATGCAGGTTCGGGAAATCATGACGGCCGATGTCATCGTGGCGCGTCTGGGCGAGACGGTGGACTCTCTGCTGGAGCGCATGACCGATCGTCGTATCCGTCACCTGCCGGTCATGGAAGGACCGAAGCTGACCGGCATCATCTCTATAGGGGATCTGGTTAAGGCCAAGATCGCGCAAGCCGAACACGAAGCCCAGACGCTCAAGGCCTATATAGCCGCCGGGTAGGCTAAAAATCGGGTGATTTTCACGTAACGGGGATAGATTTGACTTTTATGATTTTAGGGCTTGCGTCCCGCCGGACGGTTTGGCTATAAGCCGCCCTCTCGACGGGACGCGCCGCCGACGAAACAAGTTGGTTGAAAAACAGACTTGCTAATTCGTCTAAGCAGCGATATGTTCCGCGACCTTCCGATTCTCCAAGGCCTGCACGGCCATCTCACAAAGATGGCATGGGTGGTTTTGTTGTCTTTAAAATGACCGCAAGCGCGGTTGTGGA